>CAYQAF010000071.1:0-7710 GCA_964415375.1 uncultured Alcaligenaceae bacterium | reverse complement strand
CGGTGTAGGCGACGCGGATGCGGCTCATGCCGAGCACGTTGCGCAGCGGCCCGTACACCAGCAGCTGGCCGAGCGCGTAGCCCAGGCGGTCGCCCGTCGCGACCGGCCGGCCGTCGAGGAGTTCGGCGCCGCATCGGCGCGCGACGTCCATGAAGCGGTGGAAGATCCAGCGTTTCGGGCGGCTCGCGTCCTCCATGCGGATCATCACCTGGGTGAGCAGGTTCTCGAACACCCGGGGCGGCGCGAAGTAGTAGGTGGGGCCGATCTCGCGCAGGTCGGTCATCACCGTGTCGCCCGATTCGGGGCAGTTGATCGTGAAGCCGGCGTACACCCACTGCGCGAGCGAGAACAGGTGGTCGCCCACCCACGCCATCGGCAGGTACGAGAGGATGCTGTCGTCGGGACCGAGCTTGTCGAAGCCGCAGCCCCCGGCCGCGGCGGAGATGAACGCGTGGTGCGTCTGCCGCACGCCCTTCGGCTTGCCCGTGGTACCGGACGTGTAGAGCATGACCGAGACGTCGTCGGTGCGGCCCTTGGCCACCTCGGCGTCGAAGAAGCCGGGGTTCGCGCGGTCGAATTCGCGACCGACCTGCTGCAGGCGCTCGAAGCTCGTCACGCCCTCGTAGTTGCGCATGCCGCGCGGATCGTCGTAGTAGATGTGCGCGAGCGTCGGCACCTGCGGCTTCGCCTCGAGCACCTTGTCGACCTGCTCCTGGTCCTCGACGACCGCGAAGTCGATCTCGGCGTCGTTCAGCACGAACATGAACTCGGCCGCAGGCGCGTCCTGGTACATCGGCACCGGCACGCCGCCGAGGCATTGCGCGGCGAGCATCGACCAGTAGAGGCGCGGCCGATTGTCGCCGATGATCGCGAGGTGCATGCCGCGCCGGAACCCCTGCGCGGCAAGGCCGCAGGCGAGGGCGCGCACTTCGTCGGCCACCTGGCGCCACGTCCAGGTCTGCCAGATGCCGAGGTCCTTCTCCCGCGTCGCGGGATGATCGGGCCGCACCCGCGCGTGCTCGAGCATGAGCCGCGGGAACGTGTCGTGGTTCCCTGCCATCTCCTCCTCCGGCGCGCAGGGAGGATGCCCCACGCGCGACACGAGCCCCCGCTGGGGACGCCCGCCACTGCCAGGCCGCAGGGATATCCGACCCGCCGTCTCTTCGGGGACGGTCGGTCCGGCGCGGCGGTGCGCATTCGACGGCGCATCCGGCGCGAGCCCGCGGCTACGATTCAGCCTATGTTACCCAATTCGCGCGCGCGCATCGTGTTTCCGACGGACGTCGGGTGCCCCGCGTAGAATCGTATTACTCGAATGTAGCCGCTCGACCCGGCCGCGATTGTCGTCGCGCAGACATTTCACTGCCTCCGATGCCCCGAATGCTGGCTGAAATGCTGGGAGCGGCGCCATGGTTCGGCGCACTGCCGTCGGCGCTCGGCCAGCGCGTCGCGACCGAAACGCTGGTTCGGCAGGCGGCGGTCGGCAGCCTGGTCTGCCGCAAGGGCGAGTCCGTGGAGCATTGGATCGGCGTCGTCGACGGGCTCGTGAAGATGGCCAACGTCTCCGCCGACGGCAAGCCGACGAGCTTCACCGGCATCCCGTCCGGGGGCTGGTTCGGCGAAGGATCGCTGCTGAAGGACGAGCCGCGCCGCTACGACATCGTCGCGTTGCGCGATTCCACGATCGCCTACGTGCCGCGAGCGACGTTCATGGCGCTGCTCGACGAGAGCGTCGCGTTCAACCGGTTTCTGCTGGTGCAGCTGAACGAGCGCCTCGGGCAGTTCATCGGCATGGTGGAGCACGACCGGCTGCTGGGACCCGACGCGAGGCTCGCGCGCGGGCTCGCCGGCCTGTTCAATCCGCTGCTCTATCCGGGCATCGGGCCGACGCTGCCGATTTCGCAGGATGAGCTCGGCCAGCTGGTCGGGCTGTCGCGCCAGCGCGTCAACCGCGGGCTCAAGGTACTCGAGGAGCGCGGCCTGCTGCGGATCGAATACGGTGCCGTCACGGTCCTCGACCTCGACGGGCTGCGCCGCTTCGAAGGCTGACTGGACGCCGGCGCCGACACGACGACACGACGACAGGTTCAGCAACGTTCCATGCCGCTCCCTGTGGTGCGGCTCACCCCGGAGACTCCCATGACCGATGATGCATTGCAGGCAGACGCGCTCGCGGCGCGTCTCGTCGACGCCCGCCGCCACGGCCCGGGCCGATTCGAAGCGGCGCTCGTCCCGGCCGACGCCGCCGCCGCGATGCGCGTGCAGGACGACGTCGCGCGGCGCCTCGGCGCGCAGGTCGGCGGGTGGAAAGTGGGCTTCGGTCCCGACGGCGTGCCGTTCGCCGGCCCGCTCTACCGGGCAGGCATCGTGCGTTCGCCCGCGACCCGACCGCTCGCCCCCGGCGATCACGTGCTCGTGGAGGTCGAACTCGCGTTCCGCCTGGCGCGCGACCTCCCGTCGCGCGAGACGTCGCGGGACGAGATCGTCGCGGCGATCGACTCGGCACTCGTCGGCATCGAGCTGATTCGCGGCCGGCTGGGCGAGCCTCCGGCAGTGCCCTTCCTGGCCTTCCTGGCCGACAACGCGGGCAACGACGGCTACGTGACAGGAGGCTCGGCGCGGGATTTCCGCAACCTCGACCTCACCCGGCTGCGCTGCCGCCTCTCGGTCGGCGGCAAGACGATGCACGACAAGGTGGGCGGACACCCGCAGGGCGATCCGATCGAGCCGATCCGGGCATGGCTCGCACGGGCCGACGACACGCTGGGGGGGCTGCGCGCTGGCCAGGTCGTGACCACGGGCAGCTTCACCACCCCGTTCCGCGCCGAGCACGCGGCGCGGTTCGAGGCCTCGATGGAAGGCATCGGTGAGGTGAGCCTCGACCTGGTGCCGAGCGCGGCGCGCGAGGCATAGTCGAGCGCAGGCCAGTCGCGGCGCGGATGCCGTCAGCGCCCGGTGAACGCCGGCTTGCGCTTCTCGAGGAAGGCGCTCATGCCCTCGCGACGGTCGTCGCTCGCAAAGGCGACACCGAACACGTCGGCTTCGAGCACATTGGCGTTCGCGAGGTCGAGGTCCTGCCCGTGCTGGACGAGGTGCTTGGCGAGGCGGACCGCGAGCGGGCCTTTCTGCGCGATCATCTGCGCGAGCTCGAGGCCCTTGCCGAGCAACTCCCCGGCGGGAACGACGTGGTTCGCGAGCCCGATCCGCAGCGCCTCGTCGGCCTTGACCTGCCGCCCGGTCGTGCAGAGCTCGAGCGCCATGCCCTTGCCGACGAGGCGCGTCAGGCGCTGCGTGCCGCCGAAGCCGGGGACAATGCCGAGGTTCACCTCCGGCTGGCCGAATACCGCCCCTTCCGACGCGACGATGAAGTCGCACGCGAGCGCGAGCTCGCAGCCGCCGCCCAACGCGAAGCCGTTGACCAGCGCGATCGTCGGGAACGGCGCGAGCTCCAGCGCACGCATCACCGCGTGGCCGCGAATCGCGAACTCGCGCCCCTCGAGCGGCGACATGTCGCGCATCGCCGCGATGTCCGCACCGGCGACGAACGCCTTCTCGCCGGCACCGGTCACGAGCAGCACGCGGGCGGCGGCGTCGGTCGCCGCCTCTACCGCCGCGCCGATGTCGGCGAGAACCTGCGGCGCGAGTGCATTGAGCGCCTGGGGCCGGTTGACGGTCAGAAGGAAGATGCCGGGGGCCTGTGCCTCGAACAGGATCGTCTGGTAGCTCATCGTTGGCCTATTTCGATTCGTACGTGTAGAAGCCGCGGCCGGTCTTGCGGCCGAGCCATCCCGCCGCGACCATTTCCTTGAGAAGCGGCGCGGGGCGGTACTTGGAATCTCCGAAGTCGGCGGCGAAGACCTCCATCACCGCGAGCAGCACGTCGAGGCCGATCATGTCGGTGAGCGCAAGCGGCCCGATCGGATGGTTGCAGCCGAGCTTCATGCCCTCGTCGATTTCCTTCGCGCCGGCGATGCCCTCGCCATAGACGAAGATCGCCTCGTTCAGCATCGGGCAGAGGATGCGGTTGACGACGAAGCCGGGGCTGTTTTTCACCGTGATCGGCGTCTTGCCGAGGATCTTGGCGAATGCGTCAGCCACCGCGACCGTGGCATCGGAGGTCTGCAGGCCGCGAATCAGCTCGACCAGCGCCATCATCGGCACCGGGTTGAAGAAGTGCATGCCGAGGAAGCGGTCGGGCCGCTTCGTCACCGCGGCGAGCTGCGTGATCGAGATCGACGACGTGTTGGTGGCGAGGATCGCGTCCGGCCTCGCGATGGCGTCGGCCCTGCGCAGGATCTCGAACTTGATCGAGGGATTCTCGGTGGCCGCCTCGATCACCAGGTCGAGGCCACCGAGCGCGGCATAGTCGGTGGAGGTCCTGACCCGGGCGAGGGCCCCATCGCGGTCCGCGATCGAGAGTTTCTCCTTCTTCACCAGCCGCTCGAGGCTGCCGGCGATCGCCGCGACGCCCTTCGCGAGCGGCGCCTCGGCGACGTCGATCATCACCGCGTCGATGCCGGCGACCGCGCAGGCCTGCGCGATGCCGTTGCCCATCGTGCCGGCGCCGATCACGCCGACGTTCCTGATCGTGCTCATGGGAAGTCCGTGCAAGGGAAACGCGGATTATCCTCCCAGGCGCCGCACCGCGACGCGGGCGCGGTTGCGGGACGGGGCCGTCACGCGGCGGTCCCGGTCTCGCGCACGACGAGCGCACGCGCGATCGCCGCCTCCAGCGCGAGCTCGACGTGGTCGCACACGACCACGGTCATCGGCTGCTGCGCCAGCACCTCGAGGGCACGCCCCGGCACGAAGCCGTAGGCGGCCAGCTGCTCCCGGAAGTCCGGTGCGAGCGAATCGTCGATCCGCGCGAGCAGCACGGTGTGGCCCAGCGGGACCGTGTCGAGCGTGCGGTTCAAGCGCGCCTCGTCGTGCCGCGCGCACGGCCGGAGGGAGAGTCGCGGCACGCGGGGATCACGCCCACATCCCGAGCGAGACGAGCGCGATGCGGACCAGGCCGCCGACCAGCAGCGCGAGCGGCACGACCATCGCGACGATCAGCGCCGCGACGTGCGCACCCTGCTCCTTGACGATCATCAGCATGCTCGCGATGCACGGCACGAACAGCGTGATCGTGACCATGCCCACGAGCGTCTGCGCGGGGGAGAGCGCGGCGCCGAGCGCGAACAGGCCGGTGGCGCCAAAGTCGCGGCGCAGGAAGCCCATCACGAACGCCGCCGCAGCCTCCTTCGGCAGCCCCAGCCATCCGGTGACGAGCGGCTCGCCGCGCTCGATGAGCCAGGGCAGCACGCCGGTGCGGTCCATCAGCCACATCAGGAACGTGCCGAGCAGGAACAGCGGTATCACCTCGCGCAGGTACCAGACCAGTCGACCCGCGGTCTTCTTGACGACGTTGCCGGCCACGGGCCAGCGCAGCGGCGGCAGTTCCGTAAGCAGCGGAATGCGCCGGCCGGGGATGAGTCGTGCGGCGAGCGCTCCGGCGAGCACCAGGACGACCACGAGCACCGCGGCCCACGCGACCGTCCAGCCGAAGCCCAGCGCGGAGAGCATGCCCAGCACGACGCCGAGCTGCGCGGAGCAGGGGATCGCGAGCGCCATCAGGAACGTCGCGATCAGCCGCTCGCGCCTGGTCGCGAGGATGCGTGTGGTCAGCGTGGCCATGGTCACGCAGCCGAGGCCGAGCACCATCGGCAGCACCGCGCGGCCGTTCATGCCCATCGCCGCGAAGCCGCGATTGGCGAGCACCGACAGCCGCGCGAAATAGCCCGAATCCTCGAGCACGCCGAACACCAGGAAGAACGTGGTCACGATCGGCAGGATCAGTGCCACGGCGTACGTCATGCCCATCGTCCACAGCCCGTAGGGCCCGACGATCAGGTCGGACGCCCAGCCCCAGGGTGCGTACGCCTGCACGAAGGTCGTCACCGCGGGATTGACGAGCCCGCCGAAGAGCCGGTCCTCGGTGAGGTCGACCAGCGTGCCGGCGCCGAACACGCCGACGACGAGATACGTCGCGTAGAGCACGGCGAGCAGGATGGGCGGGCCCCAGAGTCGGTGCAGCGCGAGCCGCCCGAGGACGGCGGCACGCGACTCCGGCGGCCGGGGCGCGACGAGCTCGGTGCGGCTCGCGAGCGTCCCTGCCGCCTCGGCGCGCGAGCGGGCAATTGCCGCCGCGAAGCGCTCGCCGCCCGATTCCGCGGCGTCGCGCGTCGCGGCGAGATCGCGGGCAAACTCCGGATCGCGGGCGCCAAGCCAGTGCTCGACCTCGGGGTCGCGTGCGAGGAACAGGATCGCGAGCCCGCGTGCCGCGAACGGCAGTCGGTCGAGGCGCGCGGCGATGCGCTGCGCGGCAACGGCGATCGCCGCCTCGACCGCCGCCGGGTACGCGGTGTGGAGCCGGGGGATGCGCGCCGCCGGCATCGACTCGACCAGGCGTCCGACGCCTTCCCCCAAGGTCGCGACCGTCGCCACGACGTCGATGCCGAGCGCCTGCGCAAGCCCAGGCAGGTCGAGCCGCACGCCGCGTGCCGCAGCTTCGTCGCTCATGTTGAGCGCGAGCACGAGCGGCAACCCCGTTTCGGCGAGCGTCAGCGTGATCGCCAGGCTGCGCCGCAGGTGCTTGGCGTCGGCAACCTGCACCAGCGCGCGCGGGTTCTCGCAGAGGAGCGCGCGCATCGCGGCGCGCTCGTCGGCGCTGCGCGACGGGAACGCCAGCACGCCGGGCGTGTCGAGCAGCATCGCCCCGCTCTCGAAGCGCAGCGGCGCGCGCGCGACCTCGACCGTCGTGCCCGGGTAGTTCGAAACGTTGGCGTAGGTGCCAGTCAGCCGATGGAAGACCACCGACTTGCCGACGTTCGGCGCCCCGACGAGCACGTAGGTCGAGCGGGTCGTGCGAGGGCGGCCGACCGCGAAGGTCGCGTCTGCGCAGGATTCCATGGGGAAGGCCGGATCGGTCGTTGCGTCGCCGCCGCGGGGGGCTCTTCTCTTGTTGCAAATGATTCCTATTCATACTATCAGAATCCCCTGACCTCGAGACGCCTCGGAGGGTGCTTGCCGCGTGTCCATTGATGCGCATCAAGCGAGTCGCGCGCGCCGTAAGGCGTTTTCGGCATCGGCCCATCTGCGCGTCCGCCCGAAACGTTGTGTCGCGTCAAGAAGCGCGACCGCCCTTCGCGACCCACGCGCGCGTGCTCTCATAATTCGCGGATGGAGCCGGCGCCCCGATAGCCGGCGGGAGGAAACAGCATGCTCGTTCGCAACCGCATGTCCCGGCCAGCGGTCACCATCCGGCAGGACGCGGATTTCCAGAAGGCGCTCGCGCTGATGCAGGAGAAGAAGCTGCGGCGCCTGCCGGTCGTCGACGACGATGGCCAGCTGGTGGGCATCGTCGTCGAGCGGGACCTGCTGGTCGCCGCGATGCGCTACCTGCAGTCGCGCGTCGAGATCGGCGACGTCATGACCCGCAACGTGGTCACCGTCGGTCCCGACACCGACCTCAACGAGGTCGCGCGCACGATGCTCGAGCGCAAGATTGGTGGGCTGCCGGTGGTCGAGCACGGCCGACTCCTCGGCATCATCACCGAAAGCGACATCTTCAAGCGCTTCGTCGAACTGCAGAGCTGACAGCCGCATTGCGAGCGCAATCGAACGTGTCCGCCGGCGCCTGGCGGGCGGCTACACTTCGTCTTTGCG
>CAYQAF010000070.1:0-7729 GCA_964415375.1 uncultured Alcaligenaceae bacterium | reverse complement strand
CGCCCCGAGAACGAGCGCGACTACGGGCAGGAGGCGATCGAGATCCTGCTGCAGGTGATGGAGAACCAGCGCGACGACCTGGTGGTGATCCTCGCCGGCTACAAGGACCGCATGGACACGTTCTTCCAGAGCAACCCGGGGTTCAAGTCGCGCATCGCGCACCACATCGACTTCCCGGACTACACCGACGACGAGCTCTACCGGATCGCCGCGATCATGCTGGAGAAGGACCACTACCGGCTCGACGACGGCGCGACGGCCGCGCTCGCCGAGTACGTGACGCTGCGGCGGCAGCAGCCGCACTTCGCCAACGCGCGCTCGATCCGCAACGCGCTCGACCGCGCGCGCCTGCGCCAGGCCAACCGGCTGTTCTCGCGCGCGTCGCCGGTCGGCCGCGACGACCTGTCGACGATCACCGCTGCCGACATCCGCGCAAGCCGGGTGTTCGGCGGCTGAGGAAACGACGATGCCCTACCGCCGCACCACGCTTTCGAAGTTCATCATCGAGGAGCAGCGCCGCCTCGCCTGCGGCGCGGAGCTGATCGCGCTGGTCAACGACATCCAGACCGCCTGCAAGTACATCGCGAGCGCCGTCGCCAAGGGGCCGCTCACCGGGAAGCGCAGCGGCACCGGCGCGATCAACGTGCAGGGCGAGGAGCAGAAGCCGCTCGACCTCATCGCCAACGACATCATGCTGAAGAGCTGCGAGTGGGGCGGCTACCTCGCGGGCATGGCGTCCGAGGAGATGGACGCCCCCTACGAGATTCCCGCGGCGTATCCGCGCGGCAACTACCTGCTGGTGTTCGACCCGCTCGACGGTTCGTCGAACCTCGACGTCAACGTCACCGTCGGCACGATCTTCTCGGTGCTGCGCGCACCCGAGGGCGTGACGGCGCCGACCGTGCAGGACTTCCTGCAGCCCGGCACGGCGCAGGTGTGCGCGGGCTACGCGCTCTACGGGCCGTCGGCGATGATCGTGCTGACGCTCGGCACCGGCGTGCACGGCTTCACGCTCGACCCCGAGATCGGCGCGTACCTGCTCACCCACCCGAACCTCATGATCCCCGCCGACACGCAGGAGTTCGCGGTGAACACGAGCAACCAGCGCTTCTGGGAGCCGCCGGTCAAGCGCTACGTCGAGGAGTGCATCGCCGGCAAGAGCGGCGTGCGCGGCAAGGATTTCAACATGCGCTGGATCGCCTCGATGGTCGCCGAGGTGCACCGCATCCTGATGCGCGGCGGGCTGTTCATGTACCCGCGCGACACCAAGGATCCGGGCAAGCCCGGCCGCCTGCGCCTCCTCTACGAGGCGAGCCCGATCGGCTGGCTGGTCGAGCAGGCCGGCGGCGCCGCCTCCACGGGCCGCGGCCGCATCCTCGAAGTCGTGCCGACCGAGCTCCACCAGCGCGTGCCGGTGATCCTGGGCTCGAAGAACGAGGTGGAGCGCCTCGCGCGCTACCACGCCGAGTACGACCGGGGCGAGGACCAGCCGTTCAGCTCGCCGCTCTTCAACACGCGCTCGCTCTACCGCGGCGCCGCCTAACGTCGGAGAACGCCATGTCGGCACGGCACCCCATCATCGCGATCACCGGCTCGTCGGGCGCAGGCACGACGACGGTGATGCGCACCTTCCAGCACATCTTCCGCCGCGAGGGCATCGCGGCCGCGTTCGTCGAGGGCGACTCGTTCCACCGCCACGACCGCAAGTCGATGCGCGAGGAGATGAAGCGGCAGGCGGACGCGGGCAACCCCAACTTCAGCCACTTCGGCGCCGACGCGAACCTGCTCGCGGAGCTCGAGGCGCTGTTCCGCGCCTACGCGGAGACCGGAACGGGCAAGGTGCGCAAGTACCTGCACGACGCGGAGGAAGCCGCGCCGTTCAAGCAGGAGCCGGGCACCTTCACGCCGTGGACCGATCTCGCCGCGGGCTCGGACCTGCTGTTCTACGAGGGCCTGCACGGCGCCGCGAAGACGGAAGCCGTCGACGTCGGCCGCCACGCGGACCTGCTGGTCGGCGTCGTGCCGATCATCAACCTCGAGTGGATCCAGAAGCTGCACCGCGACAAGGTGATGCGCGGCTACTCGCAGGAGGCGGTGGTCGACACGATCCTGCGCCGCATGCCCGACTACATGAACTACATCGTGCCGCAGTTCGGGCGCACGCACGTCAACTTCCAGCGCGTGCCGATCGTGGACACGTCGAACCCGTTCATCGCGCGCGACATCCCGACGGTCGACGAGAGCATCCTGGTGATCCGCTTCGCCAACCCCAAGGGCATCGACTTCCCGTACCTGCTGTCGATGCTGCACGACTCCTTCATGTCGCGCCCGAACACGCTGGTCGTGCCGGGCGGCAAGATGCCGCTGGCGATGCAGCTGATCTTCACGCCGATGATCCTGCGCCTGATGGACATCAAGCGCCGCGCGGCCGAGGGCTACCGCGCCACCGCCCTCGCCTGACCGCCCGCTCACCGCCTCCACCCGGATCGGCCCCCAAACCATGACCGCCACGCCCAAGTTCTCGCCGCCGGACGTCACGCCCGCCCAGCTCGCGAACGCGCTCCGCATGCTCGCCGCCGACGCCGTCGAGGCGGCCAAGTCCGGACACCCCGGCATGCCGCTCGGCATGGCGGAAATCGCCGAGGTCGTGTGGCGCCGGCACCTGCGCCACAACCCGGGCAATCCGTCGTGGCCGGACCGCGACCGCTTCGTGCTGTCGAACGGCCACGGCTCGATGCTGCTCTACGCACTGCTGCACCTGACCGGCTACGACCTGCCGATCGGCGAGCTGAAGCGCTTCCGCCAGCTGCACTCGAAGACGCCGGGACACCCCGAGGTGGGGCTCACCCCCGGCATCGAGACCACGACCGGCCCGCTCGGCCAGGGCCTCGCCAACGCGGTCGGCATGGCGCTCGCCGAGAAGCTCCTGGCCGCGCGCTTCAACCGCGACGGCCACGCGATCGTCGATCACCGCACGTTCGTGTTCGTCGGCGACGGCTGCCTGATGGAGGGCGTGTCGCACGAAGCGTGCTCGCTCGCCGGCACGCTCGGGCTGGGGAAGCTCGTCGTGCTCTATGACGACAACGGCATCTCGATCGACGGGCACGTGGCCGGCTGGTTCCGCGACGACACGCCGAAGCGCTTCGAGGCCTACGGCTGGAACGTGATCCGCGCCGTCGACGGCCACGATGCGGAGGCCGTGGATCGCGCGGTGCGCGCGGCGACGTCCGCCGACCGGCCGACGCTCGTCTGCTGCCGCACCGTGATCGGCAAGGGCGCGCCCAACAAGGCCGGCACGCACGACGTGCACGGTGCGCCGCTCGGCGCGCAGGAGCTGGCCGAGCTTCGCGCAGCACTCGGCTGGCCGTACCCGCCGTTCGAAGTGCCTACGGGGATCGCGGCGGCATGGGACGGCCGCCCACGCGGCGCGGCACTCGAATCGGACTGGCAGAAGCGCTTCGACGCCTACGCCGCCATTCATCCCGAGCTCGCCGCGGAGTTCCTGCGCGTGACCTCCCGGGCATTGCCGGCGCGCTGGCACGACACGGTGGCCACGCTCTACGACAAGGCGCGCGCGGCGACGACCCGCGCGACACGCAAGGCCTCGCAGGACGTGCTCGACGACCTGGTCGCCGCGATTCCCGAGCTGTTCGGCGGCTCGGCCGACCTGACCTGGTCGAACCTCACCTTCGCCAAGGGCTCGCAGCCGATCGACAGCAGCGCCCGCGGCAACTACGCGCACTACGGCGTGCGCGAGTTCGGCATGGCGGCCGCGATGAACGGCATGGCGCTGCACGGCGGCCTCGTGCCCTACGGCGGCACCTTCCTCGTCTTCTCCGACTACATGCGCAACGCCATCCGCATGAGCGCGCTGATGCACCAGCGGGTCGTCTACGTGCTGACGCACGACTCGATCGGCCTCGGCGAGGACGGCCCGACGCACCAGCCGGTCGAGCACGCGACAGCGCTGCGCGTCATTCCCAACGTCGACGTCTGGCGCCCCTGCGACCCGCTCGAGACGGCCGCGGCGTGGGTCGCCGCGATCGAGCGCACCGACGGGCCTTCGTGCCTGCTGCTGTCGCGGCAGAACCTGCCCATTCCGCCGCGCCCGGACGACGCCATCGAGGCGATGCGCCGCGGCGGCTACGTCGTCGCCGATGCCACGGGCGGCACGCCGCGCGCGATTCTGATCGCGACCGGTTCGGAGGTGGGCGTCGCGCTCGACGTCCAGAAGCAGCTCGCGGCGCGCGGTGTCGGCGTGCGCGTGGTGTCGATGCCGTCGACCACGGTCTTCGACCGCCAATCCGCAGAGTGGCGCAACCGTGTGCTGCCGCCCGACGTGCCGTGCGTGTCGATCGAGGCGGGGGTCACCGGCTTCTGGCGGCAGTACGTCGGCCGCGACGGGCTCGCGATCGGCATCGACCGCTTCGGCGAGTCGGCGCCGGCCGGCGCACTGTACGACTACTTCGGGCTCACCGCCGACAAGGTGGTCGCGCGGGTTGCCGACTGGCTCGACGCGCGCCGCTGACGCTACGCGATCACGAGCAGCGCCGAGCCGACCGAGAAGCTCGCACCGAAGCCCACCATCACGACGTGGTCGCCGGGCTTGGCCCGCCCGCTGGCACGCAGCTCGTCGAGCAGCAGCGGAATGCTCGCGCTCGACGTGTTCCCGGTGCGCTCGAAGGATGCGCACAGCCGCTCGCGGGGAATGCCCAGCGTGTCGCACGCCGGATAGAGGATCCGGGTCAGGTTCGCCTGGTGCGGGATCAGCCAGTCGACGCTCACCCCGGCCTCCTGGTAGCGCCGCACCTCCGCGGTGAGGATCTCGATCGCGCCGATCGCCACCGGAGGCCCGGACATGTACCAGCGCTCCACGTCGGGAACGGTGGCCGCCGGGTTGCAGGCCGCGGTGCCCGCGCCGCGGATGTGGCGGATCCGTTCGGCGTCGATCCACGAGGTCATCCGTACTGACGCGAGCCGCGCCGGCCCGTCGCCCTCCGGCGCGAGCAGCAGGCCGGCGACCGCGTCGCCGAACAGGGTGCTCGTGCCAAAGGCGGCCGTCGAGTATTCGATGCAGCGCGACGAGAACTCGACGGCGATGCAGGCGACGTGCCGATAGCCTTGCGCCGCGATCAGCGACTGCGCGATCCCCACGCCGTACATGAAGCTGGTGCAGGCGTTGCTGCCGATGTCCAGCACGAACGGGTTGCCGAGGTCCGGGTGGTCGCTACGCGCCTTCGCGACCACCTGCTGCGACACGCCCGGAAAGCCGTGGATGCTGGACGAGGAGATGATGATCCCGTCGAGCGTCGACCACGCCGCGCGCGCCCGGTCGAGCAGTTGCTTGAGCGCAGCGTAGGCGACGTCGACGGGGTTCTCGTCGGGCCCGAAGAAGCGTCGCTCCACCAGCCCCGTCTTGCGCCGGATGTCGCGTGCCCGAGAGCGGATGTGGGTGCGGTCCGACTCCCCGATGCGGTCGGCCGAGCCCTCGATCAGCCGCTCGGCGATCTCCTCGTTGGAGACCCGGTGCAGCGGCAGGATGTGCGTGGTTGACCGGACGACGGTGGACGGCAAGGCGCGGCGCTTTCGTGACGGACGACCGCCCATTGAAGGAGGCGGGAAGGGGAATGTCAAGCGAGGTCGTCGCCGCCCTCGCGCAGCCTCACGAGCGCGTGCAGCGTGCGGTTGATCGGCGTCTCGACGCCGAGCGCCGCCCCGCGCGCCGCGACGAGCCCGTTGAGCGCGTCGATCTCCGTGCGCTTGCCGCGCAGGATGTCCTGCGCCGTCGACGAGTACTGCTGCGCCAGCGCGTCCGCCACACCCCAGACCGCGTCGAACAGCTTGCGCTCGTCGAGCGCCACGCCGGAGGCCCGCGCCACCGCGACCGACTCGCGCACCGTGCCCTCCATCAGTGCGCGTATCCCCGGCTCTCGCGCCATGCGCCCGTAGAGGGCGCGGCCGAGCGCCGAGACCGCGTTGAACGCGCAGTTGATCACGAGCTTGGTCCACAGCGCCGCATCGATGTCGTCCGACAGCGCGCACGCGATTCCCGCCGCCTCGAACAGCGCCGCGACCTCGGCGAGGCGTTGCGCGATCCCCGGACGCGATGCGTCCGCGCGCGACGCGCCGAGCACGAGATCGCCGCGGCCGGTGTGGCGCACGATGCCCGGGCCGTTCATGTAGGCACCGACGTACACCACCGCGGCAAACACGGGCCGCGACAGCACGGCGCGCAGGCGCTCGGCGTTGTCGACACCGTTCTGCAGGCTCGCCACGACGGCGTCGGCAGCAAGGTGCGGCGAGAGGCTCCGGGCCGCCGCGTCCGTATCGGGCGACTTCACGCACACGAGCACGACTTCCGCTTCGCGCACGTTCGCGACGTCGGTCGACGCGCCCACCCGGATCGTCTCGCGTCGATCGGACCACTCGATGACGAGCCCGTCGCGCCGGATCGCCTCGACGTGCGTCGCGCGGCCGATCAGCGTCACCGCAACGCCGGCGCGCGCGAGCATGCCGCCGTAGTAGCAGCCGACCGCGCCGGCGCCGAGTACCGCGACGCGCGAACGTCGATGCATCATTCCTCGGTCGACTCGAGCGCGGTCGGCGGCCGCGTGACGAGCAGCTTGTCGATGCGATTGCCGTCCATGTCCACGATCTCGAACGTGTAGCCCTGCCACTCGAACCGGTCCGCGACGTGCGGCACCCGATCGAGCTGGAGCAGCGCGAACCCGGCGACGGTGTGGTAGCTGCCGAGGCCCTCCTCGGGCAGGGGCACCTCGACGTCGAGCACGTCCTTGAACCGCTCGATGGTCACGCTGCCGTCGACGAGCCACGAGCGCTCGTCGCGCGGCACGATGTCGCGATCGCGCTCATCGTCGGCAGTCGCGATGTCGCCGACCAGCGCCTCCATCACGTCGTTCAGCGTCGCGAGCCCGACGACGTCGCCGAACTCGTTCACGACCAGCGCCATCGTCTGGCGATGCTGCTTGAACTGCGCCACCAGGTCCATGACGGTGAGCGTCTCGGGCACGAACAGCGCCTTGGCGAGGCTCGTGAGCTCCATCGGCCGGCCGGCGAGCGACTCCTCGAGCAGCGTCTTCGCGAGCACGATGCCCACCACGTTCCTGAGCCCGCCGCGCACGACCGGGAAGCGCGAGTGGTGCCCGGCGACGATGCGGCGCACGTTCTCCTCGAGCGGCTCCTCGAGGTCGAGGTAGATGATGTCGCCGCGCGGCGTCATCACCCCCGTCACCCGCAGCTCGTCCAGCCGGAACACGCGGCTCACCAGCTGCTGTTCGTGCGCCTCGAACACCCCGGCCTCGGCACCCTGCTCCATCAGCACCTTGATCTCCTCCTCGGTGACGGGGGACTCGCCGGTCGCGCGAAGGCCGAGCAGCCGCAGGATGCCGTCGGTCACGGCGCCGAGCGCGCGCACCAGCGGGTACGCGACCCGGGACAGCGCCCGCATCGGCCCGGCGACGAGGCTCGCGACCCGCTCCGGATTGAGCAGCGCGAGACGCTTCGGCACGAGCTCGCCGAAGATGAGCGCCGCGAGCGTGATGCCGGTGATCACGATCGTGACCGCGATGGCCTGCGAGTGCCGGTCGAGCACCGCCCACTGCGACAGCCACTCCGAGAGGCCCTTGGTGAGTGTCGCCTCGCCGAACGCACCGCTGGTGATGCCGATGACCGTGATCCCGACCTGGATCGTCGCGAGGAAGCTCGACGG
>CAYQAF010000069.1:0-7730 GCA_964415375.1 uncultured Alcaligenaceae bacterium | reverse complement strand
GCCGCACTGGTGCGCGTCGCGATCCTGCCCGACCGCGATACCGAGCAACGTTAGCGGACTGTTGTAAAGCGTCGCGAGGAGGTCGAGATGCGAGCCCCTGAGCAACGAAGCAGATCGACCCCGCAGTAGCTTTTCAACAGCCTGCTAGCGATCGTCGGCCTTGTATTCGACGTAGGCCCTGTCGCGGGTCTGGCGCACGAATTCCTGGAACTGCTCGTCGGCCTTGCGCTGGCGGATCGCGGTACGCGCCTGCTCGCGCTGCCGGTCCTTGGTGACGTCCTGCTGGCGGCGTTCCTCGACCCTGATCAGGTGCCAGCCGAACTGCGTGCGCACGGGCCCGGAGGTTTCGCCCAGCGCGAGCCGGTTCATCGCCTGCTCGAACTCCGGCACGGTGTCGCCCGGGTTGACCCAACCCAGCTCGCCACCCTTCGCCGCCGACCCGTCCTCGGAGTTGACGCGCGCCATGTCCTCGAATTTCGCGCCGGAGTCGAGACGGTCCTTGACGCGGTCGATGCGTATCCTGGCGTCGGCGTCGGCGACCGTCTCGCTGACGCGGATCAGGATGTGACGCACGCGCGTCTGGTCGACGATCGTCGGCGCGTTGCGGTCGCGGACGTCGACCAGCCTCACGATGTGGAAGCCGGCCGGGCTGCGCAGCACATTCGACACGCCGCCCTTGTCGAGACCGCGCACCACCTCGACGAACACCGTCGGCAATCGTGCCGCGCTGCGCCAGCCGAGGTTGCCGCCGGTCAGTGCGTCCTGCGCGTCGGAGAACGACGCCGCGACTTGCGCGAAATCGCCGCCGGTCTTCACCTGCTGCAGCGCCGTGACGGCGCGCTGCTGCCGCGCCGCGACCTGCTCGGGCGACGACTGCTCCGGGACCGAGACGAGGATGTGCGACAGCAGGTACTCGACGTCGCCGCCTTCGCGCGCCGCCGACGTCGCGAGGAACTGGTCGACCTCCGCGTCGCTGGCCGCGACGCGGCTCTCCACCTCGCGCTCGCGCAGCCGCTGCAGCGTGATCTCGCGCCGGATGTCCTCGCGGTACTTGGCGTAGGGGATGTTCTCCCGCTCGAGCACCTTGCGGAATTCGTCGGGCGAGAGCTTGTTCTCCTGGGCGATGCGCTGCACCGTGCGCTCGACGGCCGTGTCGTCGACGCGCACGCCGGTCTCCTTCGCGAACTGCAGGAGCGCCCGCTCGGTGATCAGCCGCTCGAGCACCTGGCGGTCGAGCACGTCGGGCGACGGCGGGCTCACCTTCGCCTCGCGCATCTGCATCAGCACCGAGCGGCGCTGTTCGGCGACCTCGAACTGCGTGATCGCCTCGTCGTTGACCACCGCGACCACACGGTCGAGCAGCGCCTCGCGGGGTGCTGGGGTCGTTGGCGGCGTGGCGCGCAACTGCACGGCAGGCGCCGGGCGCGGCGCGGAAGGCGGTGTCTGCGCGTGCGCCAGCACCGCGGCAAACATGGCTGCGAGCACCGCAAAGGGCCGAAGAAGACGGCGTATCGCCATCGCGAACCTCAGAATTCGGGATAAGGGTCGATGCCGGTGCCGCGCGCCCGCCGCGCCGGATCGTTGAACCGGAGGAAGCCCGGCACGCTGCGACGCAGCAGATCGAGTGGATTCGTGCCGATGCGCGCGAGTCCCGTGAGCTCGAGCTGCAGATAGACCGCGGTGGTCGCCTGCTCGGTCGTCGTCGTCAGGCGGTGCACGACCGCGCGCAGCACCCAGCAATCGGCATTGTACTCGACGCCGGCCAGCGCCTCCAGCGTCTTGCTCTCCACGAGCGAGTAGTTCCACCGGCCGAGGAACGTCCATTGCGGCGTGAGCGGCCACTGCGTCGCGAGGTCGAACTGCTTCAGCTCGTTGATGCCGCCGACGGCACTGCCCGCCTCACGCGTGTAGCGCCACGTCCCGGCCACGACCTTGCCGGGCTCGGGGTTCCAGCGCGCGCCGAGGTTGAAGCGCTCGGTCGTCCCGGTGTCGAGGTTCTGCTGCACCAGCCCGTTCACGAGCCAGGCCTCGGTCAGCCGTCCCTCGGCGCCGAGCAGGATGTCGGAGCTCGAACCCGAGCGCGGCACCTCGCCCGGCAGCGTGACGCGCTCGCCCTCGAAGTAGAAGCGCTGGCCGAGGCTGACGCGCAGCCGCTCCGCCCCCGTCCTCGGATCGAGCAGGCGCGAGGTGACGGCGAGGGTCAGCTGGTTGGCGTCGCCGATGCGGTCGTTGCCGACGTAGCGGTTCTCGGCGAAGAGCTGCGAGAAGTTGAAGTCGTCCTGCGCCGTGTCGAACACCGGCAGCTGCGACTGGTCGCGATAGGGGACGTAGACGTAGAACGCGCGCGGCTCGAGCGTCTGCACGAAGTCGGTGTCGAACGCGCGGAAGTCGCGCTCGTACACCAGACCCGCGTCGAGGCTGCCGATCGGCACCACGACGGAGGGGGTGCTGTCGCCGCTGCCCAGCGGACCGGAGAGGTCGTACTGCCGCGCGTGCACGCTCCCCCGCGCGGCGAAATAGCCGCCCGGCGTCTGGTGCCGCCATTCGAGCTGCGGAAACAGCACGGCGCGGCCGCCCGCGTCCGCGTCGTCGCGCCGGAAGTACGCGTATTCGCCGAAACCCGAGAGCGAGAAATCGTTCCAGCGGACCTCGGACAGCGTGGCGAGGACCTGCGGCTCGCGGTCGTACGGCGGCAGGATCGGCGCGTTCTCGTCCTGCAGCGTCTGGAAGCGCTGC
This sequence comes from uncultured Alcaligenaceae bacterium, assembly GCA_964415375.1. Classification (GTDB taxonomy): domain Bacteria; phylum Pseudomonadota; class Gammaproteobacteria; order Burkholderiales; family Casimicrobiaceae; genus VBCG01. Next base: position 4,994 of record CAYQAF010000069.1, on the reverse strand, counting down.
AGGCGCGCGAACAGGGTGAGCGGACCCCACGTCGCGGACAGCCCGCCTTCCTGGACGAGCGAGGACTGGGACGTGATCGCGACGCGCTCGGCCAGGTCCGCGAAGTACTTGTCGTCGGACACCCGGTTCAGGTTCAGGTAGCCGGCGAGCCAGGGCGTCAACTGCTGGTTGTGGCGCCACGAGTAGAGCCAGCGCGTGGTGTCGGTCTGGCGGTCGTCGGGCAGGACCTCGGCGTAGGCCTCACCCTGGATCGGCTGCGGCTCGTCGAACAGGTAGCGGAACTGCCCGCCGACCTGCAGGCCGCGCTTGGTCATGATCCGCGGCGTCACCGTCGCGTCGTAGTTCGGCGCGAGATTGAAGTAATAGGGCAACGCGACGTCGAAGCCGCGCGTGCCCGACTGCCCGATCACGGGTATCAGAAAGCCCGACTTGCGCTCGCCGGACAGCGGGAACTCCACCCAGGGCGAATACAGCAACGGCACGCCCATGAAGTCGAGCCGCGCATCGCGGGCGACGCCGATCTTCTTCGCGGTGTCGATCTCGATCGACTCGCCGCGCAGGAACCAGTCCTCGCGCGGCGCGACGCACGTCGTCATGCGCGCCTTCAGGATGTCGTAGCGGTCGGGGCCGACGAAGGTGAGGCGATCGGCATCGCCGCGCGCACCGACCTCGCCCACCGAGAAGCGCGGATCCTCGAAATAGCCGGTCTCGGTGTCGCGCTTGTAGCGGATCTCCGAGCCGGAGACCCAGTCGTTGCCCTGCCGCAGCGTCACATTGCCCGTGCCGTGGACCTCCTCCGTGGCGAGGTCGTAGGCGAGCCAGTCCGCGAGCACGGTCTCGCGCCGCGTTCGCAACTCGACGCGCCCGCTCGCCTCGACGCGGGACGACGTGCCTTCGAGTCGGTCGGCGCGCAGGAAGATCGTCGTGGCCTCGTCGCCGCCGCCCGGCGCGACCCGGCGCCCCGCCGCGTCCACCGGCGGCCCCGGCGGCGCGAGCTCGCGCGCCGCGCGCAGTCGCAGCACCTCGTCGCTCTGCGCATGCGCCGACGGCGCGCACACCGACACGGGGAGCAACGCGGCGAGCGCAAGCCAGAGCCGGGACCGCGGAAGCATTCGGGAGGTGTCGCCTGCGCGCTTTGCTAGAATCGTCCGCATTCTATCCTGCCGTCGCCGGCCTTCCGCGGCGCGCCGCCCCCGGGGTGCGCAAGGCACCCGACTCCTGATGACCGATCAAGGCCGCCCGGACGCGGACCCCCGCGCCCGGCAACTCGACGACTGGATCGCGGCGACGCTCGGGACCCGCGCGTATGCACTCGCGCCGGCCTCGGCCGACGCGAGCTTCCGCCGCTACTTCCGGGTCACGCCCGACGCTCCCGCGCTCGGCCAACGCACGCTGATCGCGATGGACGCGCCGCCACCCGCCGAGGACTGCCGGCCGTTCGTGCGCATCGCCGCGATGCTCACCGATGCCGGCGTGCACGCGCCACGCGTGCTCGCGCAGGACCTCGAGCGCGGCTTCCTGCTCCTGACGGACCTCGGCACGTCCACCTACCTCGCGGCGCTCGACGCGTCCAACGCCCCCGCGCTGTTCGCCGATGCAACGGATGCGCTGGTGCGGTGGCAGCGCGCGACCCGGCCCGGTGCGCTTCCGCCCTACGACGACGCGCTGCTGCGCCGCGAGCTCATGCTCTTCCCCGACTGGTACGTCGGCCGTCACCTCGGCGCCCTGCTGTCGGAGGCCGAACGCGCGGACCTCGCACGCGTGTTCGACACCCTGATCGCCGACCACCTCGCGCAGCCCCGCGTGTTCGTGCATCGCGACTACATGCCGCGCAACCTGATGGTGTCCGAGCCCAATCCCGGCGTGCTCGACTTCCAGGATGCGGTCGAGGGACCGATCACCTACGACATCCTGTCGCTCTACAAGGACGCGTTCCGCTCCTGGCCCGAGGAGTTCGTCCTCGACGGCACGATCCGCTACTGGGAAAAGGCACGGCGCGCGGGCCTCCCGGTCGACCCGGACTATGCCGCGTTCCACCGCGCCTGCGAGTGGATGGGCCTGCAGCGCCACCTCAAGGTGCTCGGCATCTTCGCACGCATCAGGCACCGCGACGGCAAGCCGGGCTACGTCGAGGACACGCCGCGCTTCCTCGACTACGTGCGGCCGGTCGCGCAGCGCTATGCCGAGTTCGCGCCGCTCGCGCGGCTGCTCGATCGGCTCGAGGCGCGCCCGCCGCAGAGCGGCTGCACGCTCTGATGCCGGCGTCCCTCACCGCGATGATCCTCGCCGCGGGCCGTGGCGAGCGCATGCGACCGCTCTCGGACGCGACGCCGAAGCCGCTGCTTCCGGTCGGCGGCGTGCCGCTCATCGTGCGCCAGGTCCGTGCGCTCGCCGCGGCCGGCGTCACCGACGTCGTGATCAACGCAGCGCACCTCGCCGATCGCCTGGTGGAAGCGCTCGGCGACGGGCACGCACACGGCGTCGCGATCCGCTGGTCGCGGGAGCCCGAGCCGCTCGAGGCCGCGGGCGGGATCGCCACCGCGATGCCGCTCCTGCCCGCAGGCCCGGTGCTGGTGGTGTCGGGGGACCTCTGGACCACCTACGACTACGCGCAGCTGATGCCACGCGCCCGGGCGATCGCCGCCGACCCGCGCGAGGCGCGCGTGCACCTCGTGATGGTGCCGAACCCTGCGTTCCACCCCCGCGGGGACTTCGTGCTGCACGCCGGCACGCCGGGACGCGTCGCCACGGGCACCGGCCCGACGCGCACCTACGGCAACATCGGCCTCTTCGACACCGCGCTGTTCCGCGAACTTCCACGCGGGACGCGCCTCAAATTGCTGCCGTTGCTGCTCGACTGGATCGAGCAGGGACAAGTCACCGGCGAGCCGTACGACGGCCCGTGGGAGAACGTCGGCAGCCCCGCCGACCTCGCCCGCGTGGACGCGCTCTTCGTCCAGGGAAACCACGCATGAACGCCAACGACAATCCGCTCCTCGACTTCGCGGGTCTGCCCCGCTTCGACCTCGTCACGCCCGAGCACGTCACGCCGGCGATCGAGACGCTGCTGGCGGAAGGCCGCGCGACGGTGGAACGCATCGCGACATCGGCCGCGCCGGCCGATTGGGACGGCGTCGCCGCGCCGATCGCCGCGGCCCTCGACCGGCTGGATCGCGCGTGGACCGCGGTGCGGCACATGAACGCGGTGGTGAGCACGCCGGCGCTGCGCGAGGCCTACAACGGCAACCTGCCCAAGGTGACCGCGTTCTACGCCGACCTGGGCCAGGACGAGCGGCTGTACGGCAAGTACAAGTCGATCGCGGCGAGTCCCGCGTTCGCAACGTTCGACGGCGCGAAGCGCAGGGTGGTCGAGAACGAGCTGCGCGACTTCCGCCTCGGCGGCGCCGAGCTGCCCGCCGCACGCAAGGCCCGGTTCAAAGAGGTCCAGGAGGAGCTCGCCAACCTCTCGGCGAAGTTCGACGACAACGTGCTCGACGCCACCAACGCCTGGGCGCACTACGTCGAGGACGCCGCCGCGCTCGCCGGCGTCCCGGCCGACGTGATCGCGCAGGCCCGTGCCGAGGCGGAGGCCGAACGACGCAGCGGCCACAAGCTCACGCTGCGCGCGCCCTGCTACCTGCCGGTGATGCAGTACGCCGACGACCGGGCGCTGCGCGCGCGGATGCACCGCGCCTACTCGACGCTCGCCTCGGACCTTGGCGCCGACCCGGCGCTCGACAACACGGCGATGATCGAGCGCATCCTCGCCCTGCGCGCGGAGGAGGCGGAGCTGCTGGGCTACGCCAACTTCGCCGAGGTCTCGCTCGTGCCGAAGATGGCCGCCGCGCCTGCCGAGGTGCTCGCGTTCGTCCGCGATCTCGCGCGCCGTGCGCGCCCGTTCGCCGAGCGGGACTACGCGGCGGTGACCGACTTCGCCCGCACGGAGCTCGGCATCGCCGACCCGCAGGCGTGGGACCTGCCCTACGCCTCCGAGAAGCTGCGGCAGAAGCGCTACGACTTCTCCGAGCAGGAAGTGAAGCGCTACTTCCGGGAAGACCGCGTGCTCGCCGGCCTGTTCGGGCTGGTGCAAACGATCTACGGCGTCGCGATCGCCGAGGCGCAGGCGCCGGTGTGGCACCCCGACGTGCGCTTCTACGACATCCGCGACCGCGACGGCGGGCGCGTCGGGCAGTTCTATCTCGACCTCTACGCGCGCGAGGGCAAGCAGAGCGGCGCGTGGATGGACGACGCCGTGAACCGCCGCCGGGAAGGCGAACGCATCCGCCATCCGGTCGCCTTCCTCACCTGCAACTTCGCCGCGCCGGCCGTGGTCGACGGCCGGCGCCGGCCGGCGCTCTTTACGCACCGGGAGGTCGTCACGCTGTTCCACGAGTTCGGGCACGGCCTGCATCTGCTGCTCACCCGCGTCGACGTGCCCGGCGTGTCCGGCATCGAGGGCGTCGAGTGGGACGCGGTCGAGCTGCCCTCGCAGATCATGGAGAACTGGTGCTGGGAGTGGGACGTGCTGCAGTCGATGACCGCGCACGTCGACACCGGCCTGCCGCTGCCGCGCGCACTGTTCGACCGGATGCTGGCGGCGAAGAACTTCCAGAGTGGCCTCGCCACCGTCCGGCAGATCGAGTTCGCGCTGTTCGACATGCTCCTGCACACGGAATACGTGCCGGGCCGCCCGGGCGCGCACCGCGATGCGCGGGCCGTGCTCGCTGCCGCCCGTCGGGAAGTCGCCGTCGTTCCTCGGCCCGACTACGACCGCTTCATGCACGCCTTCGGGCACATCTTCGCCGGCGGATACGCCGCCGGCTATTACAGCTACAAGTGGGCGGAGGTGCTCTCCGCCGACGCGTACAGCCTCTTCGAGGAGGAAGGCGTGCTCTCGCCGGTCGCCGGCGCTCGCTTCCGGGACGAGGTCCTGGCGCGCGGCGGCAGCCGGCCGGCGCTCGATTCGTTCGTCGCCTTCCGCGGCCGCAAGCCCC
>CAYQAF010000068.1:0-7737 GCA_964415375.1 uncultured Alcaligenaceae bacterium | reverse complement strand
ACGCTGAAGGAAGCCGAGCGATTCCTCGCCGAGGGCGTGACCGATGCCCTGTACGCGGTCGCGATCGTGCCGGCGAAGTTCGACCATGCACTGCGCCTGTCGCGCCAGGGATTGCGGCTGACGCTGCTGGTGGAGTCGGTGGCCGCGGCGGAAGCGCTGTCGCGTCACGGCATCGAGCACGGCCATTGTCACGCGGCGCTGATCGAGATCGACACCGATGGGCACCGCTCGGGCGTGCGTCCCGACGACCCGCTGCTGCTGGCCGTGGCGGCGGCGCTCACGACCGATCGCGGCAGCGGTGCGCGGCTCGAGGGCGTCATGACCCACGCCGGCGGCTCCTACGCGCTGCACGCGCCCGAAGCGCTCGTGGCGATGGCGGAGCAGGAGCGCTCGCGCTGCGTCGCCGCGGCGATGCGACTGCGGGCCGCCGGTCACCTGTGCCCGACGGTGAGCGTCGGCTCGACACCCACGGCGCTCAGCGCACGATCGCTCGAGGGCGTGACCGAGGTTCGTGCCGGTGTCTACGTCTTCTTCGACCTGGTGATGGCCGGGATCGGCGTCTGCGCGCGCGAGGAGATCGCGCTGTCCGTGCTTTGCACGGTGATCGGGCACCGGCCCGATGCCGGATGGGTCATCACGGATGCCGGCTGGATGGCGATGAGCCGGGACCGCGGCACGCGCACGCAGGAACGGGACTTCGGCTACGGAGCCGTCTGCGACGTCGGGGGCAACGACATCCCCCAACTCGCGTTCCGCGACGCCAACCAGGAGCACGGCGTACTGCACTGGACCGGGGACATCGCCGTGGACCTGGCGCAGCGCTTTCCGGTGGGCTCGCAACTTCGCATCGTGCCCAACCATGCGTGCGCCACCGGAGCGCAGTTCGACGGCTATGCCGTGCTGTCGGCCGTCGGACCGCTCGCGCAGTGGCCGCGCTTCAGCGGGTGGTGATCGAGCGCATGGGGAGGGCGTTGCGATCGGGTGTCGTCTACTTCCTCGCGGTCTTCGCCGCCGGGTTCGTCCTCGGCGTCCTGCGGACGTTGTTCGTGGCGCCGCACATCGGCGTGCTCGCCGCTGTCGCGGTCGAGCTGCCGATCGTCCTGGCGGTGGCATGGTGGGTCAGTGCGCGCCTCCAGCGCGGGTTGTCGCTGACCCTTTGCGATGCCGGCCTGATGGGCGGCACGGCGTTCGTGTTGCTGATGCTCGCCGAGGCGTCGCTGTCGATCGCGCTCTTCGGGCGGACGATCGCCGAGCACCTGTCGCTCTACGCCGACGCCGACCATCGGCTCGGGCTCGCGGGTCAGATCGCCTTCGCGCTCATCCCCACGGTGCAGGTGCGCTACCGGTGGCGCGAGGGTTCGCCTTGACGCCCCGGGAGATCGGCGCTCAGGACGAACGACTCACGCGCCGAATGGCATCCGGCCGCGCCTCGACTCCAGGCAGGAGCTCGATCCCGAGCCCGGGCGCGTCGCCGATCGACACCTCGCCGTTGCGGACGACGGGCAGGCCGACCGCGAGCTCGTTGTACCAGCCCGTGTAGAACGCACGCACCGATTCCTGGATGAGGGCGTTCTTCGCGTGCAGCGACAGGTGGCACGACGCGGTGTAGACGATCGGCCCGGTGCAGTCGTGCGGCGCCACCGGCACGTGCCAGGCCTCGGCCATCCCCGCGATCTTGCGCGCCTCGGTCAAGCCCCCGCACCACGACAGGTCGAGCATCGCCACGCCGGCCACGCCGGTCTCGAGGTACTCGCGGAACGAGTGCGTGTAGGCGAGCGTCTCCGACGCGCACACCCACGCCTTGCTGTGCCGCGCGTAGTCCGCGAGGTCGCCGATGTTGTCGAGCCGGAACGGGTCCTCGTGCCAGTAGGTGTCGAACTCCGCCAGCGCCTGCGCGAGCTTCTTCGCCATCGGCAGGCTCCACAGCGAGTGGAACTCCACCATGATGTCCATGCGGTCGCCGACCGCCTTGCGGATCTTCGCGAAGGGTTCGAGCGCGGCGCGAAGCTCGGCCGGGCTGATGTCGTAACCGCCGGTGCGCTCGGCGGCGATGTCGAACGGCCAGATCTTCATGCCCGTGATGCCCTGCTCGAGCAGCGACAGCGCAAGCTCGTCCGCCCGGTGCAGGAACGCGTCGAGGTCCTCGTAGGGACCCCCGGTCGCACCGGCGTGCCAGTTGGCGACCGACTGCGCGCGCGCGTCGCGGATGTACTGGTAGCCCGCGCAGGTGTTGTAGACGCGGATCGAGTCGCGCGAGCGGCCGCCCAGCATGTCGGCGACCGGCTTGCCGTGCGCCTTGCCGAACAGGTCCCAGAGGGCGATGTCGATCGCGGAGTTGCCGCGAGTCTCCACCCCCGCCGAGCGCCAGCCCAGGTAGTTCGACAGCGCGGCATTGATCGACTCGATGCGCAGCGGGTCGCGGCCGAGGAGCTTCGGCGCGACGGTCTCGTGCAGGTAGGCCTCGACGGCCTGGGGACCCATGAAGGTCTCGCCGAGGCCGACCGGGCCCTCGTCGGTGTGCAGGCGCACCCACAGCAGGTTGGCGAACTCGCCGAGGCGCAGCGTTTCGAGCGCGGTGATTTTCATCGGGAATCCCGGATCGGGGTACGGCGTCAGGCGAGCGGCCTCGCGAAGCGCGAGAGCGCGTCGGCGGTCGGTGTCATGCCGGCGCCGGGCACCTGCGGCCGCGCGAAGCAGCCGTCGACCACGCGGATCGGTTCGACAAAGTGGTCCTTGATCCACGGGATGTACTCGAGCACGGACGTGGCCGGGTGCGCATACGACAGGTGCACGTGCACCTGGCTCATGTCGCCCGCGTGCGCGGCCACCGGCAGTCGCCGCGCGTGCGCGGCGTCGGCCACCTGCAGGAACTCGGTGACGCCGCCGAGGCGCGTGACGTCAGGCTGGACGTAGTGCACGGCGCCGGCCGTCATGAAGCCTTCGAAGGCGTCGGCCGTATAGAGCTGCTCGCCCAGCGCGACCGGTATCGACGTGCTTCGCGCGAGCGCCGCGTGCGAGGCGACGTCGTCGTACCAGAGCGGCTCCTCGAACCAGTGCACGTCGAAGGCTTCGGCGCGCGCGCAGAAGCGCTGGCAGGTCGGCAGGTCCCACTTGCCGTTGCCGTCGATCGCCAGCGTCACGTCCGCGCCGATCGCGCGGCGCACGGCCTCGAGGCGGCGCAGGTCGACGGCGGGCCGGTCGTGGCCGACCTTGATCTTGATGCCGTGGAAGCCGTCGACCTCGACGGCGCGCCGGCAACCGTCGACCAGCGCCTGGTCGGGGAACGACAGCCAGCCGACGTCGGTGTTGTAGGCGGGCAGGCGTTCGCGCACCGGGCCACCGAGCAGGTGCCACAGGGGCACGCCGGCCGACTTGGCGCGCAGGTCCCACAGCGCGACGTCGACGGCGGCGAGTGCCAGTTGGGTGATACCGGCGCGGCCAACCCACTGCAGCGCAGGCGAGCGGGCAAGCCTTTGCCAGAGTCGCCGGCCCTCGCGGGCATCCTCGCCCGTCAGGAGCGGCGCGTAGCAATTGCCGATGCAGGCCGCGATCAGGCGGTCGGAGGGGAGGTCGGCGTGCGTGCCGGTGAAACCGAAGCCCTCGAGGCCGTCGTCGGTACGCAGGCGTACGCCGATGACCCCCCAGTGGGTGATCTGGTGCGTCGAGTCCGCGATCGAGTCGCGGTTCAACGGCATGTGCAGGATCAGCGGCTCGATCGCGGTGACTCTCATCGCAGGTCCGTGGTGCAGGCGCCGGGGCACGCGGACGCGCGCCCCGGCTGCCGGTGGGGCCTCAGCCGCGGATCTTCGTGAGCGTGGCGTTCATGCGGTCGACGGTTTCCTTGCCGATCGTCGTCGAGTGCTTCTCGTAGACGGGCTTGACCGAATCGCGCAGCCGCTTCTGCTCGGCCGGGGTGATCTCGTTCACCAGCATGCCCCGCTCCTTGAGCGCGGCGAGCGACTTGTCGTTCAGTACGCGCGACACCTTGCGCTGCTCGTCGCGGCCGGCGATCGCGCACTCCTGCAGGACCTTCTGCTCGGCGGGAGAGAGCTTGTCCCACAGCGGCTTCGAGTAGAGCACCATGAACGGCGTGTAGGCGTGGCGCGTCACCGACAGGTACTTCTGCACCTCGTAGAACTTCGACGTGTCGATCGTCACGAACGGGTTTTCCTGACCGTCGATCGCCTTGGTCTCGAGTGCGGTGAACAGCTCGCCGAAGGACATCGGCACCGCGTTCGCGCCCATCGTCTTGAACGTGTCGAGGAACACGTTGTTCTGCATCACCCGGACCTTGAGGCCCGGCATATCCTCGAGCTTCGTCACCGGCCGCTTCGAGTTGGTGAGGTTGCGGAAGCCGTTCTCCCAGTAGGCGAGGTTGACGAGGCCCACCGCCGGCAACTTGTCGGATATGTACTTGCCGAATTCGCCGTCGAGCACGGCGTCGGCTTCCTTCTCGTTGGCGAACAGGAAGGGCAGGTCGAACACGCCGAGGTCGGGCAGGATGCCGATCAGCGGCGACGTCGACGTGACCACCATCTCCTGCGTGCCCGAGCGCAGCGACTGCGTCGCCTGCAGGTCGCCGCCCAGCGCGCCGCCCCAGAACGACTGGATCTTCATCTTGCCGCCGGACTTCTCGCCGACGCAAGCGTTCATCTTCGCCACGCCGTTGCCGACCGGGTGCTCCTGGTTGACACCGTTCGAGAGGCGGATCGTGCGCTCGGTGAATTGCGCGGCGGCTGGCAGCGAAAGCAGGGCGGCGGCGACGCCGGCCGCCAGGATGCTGTGACGGAACTTCATTGCGTTCTCCTCAGAGGGGTTTCGCGCGCCCGCGCGCGCTTTCACCATTGGAAGGGTAGGCCCATGAACGCCCGGAAGGGCCACATCACGAGCTGCGGGAAGACGATCAGCAGGAACAGGACGCATACTTGTGCCACGAGAAACGGGGTGACGCCGCGGATGACGTCGCTCATCGACACGCGGGCGACGCCGCAGACGACGTTCAGCACGATGCCCACGGGCGGCGTGAGCAGGCCGATCGCGTTGTTGATGATGAACAGCACGCCGAAGTAGATCGGGTCGATGCCGGCCTGCTTCACCAGCGGCATCAGCACGGGTGTCAGGATCAACACCGTCGGCGTAAAGTCGAGCGCCGTGCCGACGACGATCACGAGCACCATCATCGCGACCATCAGCAGCGTCTTGTTGTCGAGCAGCGGCTCGAGCAGCACGCCGAGCTCGCCGGGAATGTTGGCCTGCGTGATCAGCCAGGACGAGATGCCGGCCGCGGCGACGAGAAACATCACCACGGAGGTCATCTTGGCCGCCGCCAGCACGACGCTGTAGAGCTGGCGGGGCTTGAGTTCGCGGTAGATGAACATGCCCACGACGCCCGCGTAGAAAGCCGCGACCACTGCAGCCTCGGTGGGGGTGGCCCAGCCGAAGCGGATCGAGCCCAGCACGAACACGGGCATCACCAGCGCGAAGATGCCGTCGCGAAACGTGCGCAGCCGATCGTGCCAGCCCTTGCGGGGGAGCGTGGAGAGCACCTGCCCCCGCGACACCCACCACCACGCGACGACAAGCGACAACCCCATCAGGACGCCGGGGACGATGCCGGCGACGAACAGCCGCGGGATCGACACGTTGGCGGCGACGCCGAAGACCACGAAGCCGATCGACGGCGGGATCACGGGGGCGATCACCCCGCCGGCCGCGATCAGCCCTGCCGAGCGCGGGATGTCGTATCCCGCCTGGCGCATCATCGGAATCAGGATCGCGGCAAGCGCCGCGGTGTCCGCTGCCGCCGAACCCGACAGCGACGCCATGATGATCGCGGCGACGATCGCGACGTAGCCGAGGCCCCCGTGCTTGTGGCCGATCAGCGCGAGGGCGAAGTTGACGATGCGGCGCGACAGCCCGCCGGCGTTCATCAGCTCGCCGGCGAGGATGAAGAACGGGATCGCGAGCAGCACGAAGGAGTCGGCGCCATCGAGGATCTTCTGGGCGACGATCTGGCTGTCGTAGATGCCCAGGTAGGCCATCAGCGCGATGCCGCAGATGATCAGCGAGAAGGCGACCGGGACGCCGATCGCCATCGCGCCCATCAGCGAAACGAGGAAGATCGTGACGGTCATGGCGAGCTCACTCGAGCGCGCGGCGCACGCCGCGCTCGGCTTCGTCGTGCTCGAACGTGCCGGCGAACACCGCGAGCTCGCGTTCAGTGACCTTGCCCAGGGCTGCCCGGACGAGCCGCAGCAGCACCATGAGGCCGATCGCCACGCTGGTGAAATAGCCGACGCCGAACACCCAGATCATCGAGATCCCGGTGACGGGCGAGATGTTGGACGCGTTGATCGCCTGCTGCTGCCACGTGCCCCAGAAGAACACTGCGCAGCAGAGCAGGATCAGCGCGTCGGAAGCCATCAGGCAGGCGAGCCTGCCGCGGCGCCCGAGCCGGCCCACGAGCGCGTCGACGCCGAGGTGCAGGTGCTCGCGCATCACCACGACCGCCCCGATGAACGTGAGCCACACGAAGAAATAGCGCGACAGCTCCTCGGAGACGTCGATGCCGGAGTTGACCGTCCAGCGCAGCACGACGTTGCCGAACACCATCGCCAGCATTGCCGCGAGCAGGAACACCATCAGCCACTCGAGGAAGCGGAAGAACGACGCCTCGACGCGTCCGAGCGTGCCGGGCAGGGGGTTCATGCGGGGGCGCTCGCCGGGGGGGGCAGCGGGCCCGCGACGAGGGGCGCAACCACGCGCCCGACGCCCGCGGCGCGTCGGTGGGGACGGGACATGGCGGTCAGCATATTCATACGTCGATCGATGTCAACCGCGATCGTCAAAGTCCGTATCGGGCGAGCAGGACCGGGCGTCGCCCCGGGTGCCTCGCGGCCCCCCCGCGACGACTCATCGCCTGGTCGATCAGGGTGAGGCCGGTCGCCGCCTTGAAAGCAGGGTGTCGCGACTCGCGCGTCCGCCACCGCTCAGGTGAGGAGCATGCGCTCGGCCTCCGCGGTGTCGCCAGGCGAGCCGAACAGCACGACGGTGTCGCCGCCTTCGAGCGGCGTTTCCGGCGGTGGCGCGAGCAGCCTCCGGCCCCGGCGAACGATCACCGCGACGACGACCTGCCGCAAGCCGAGGTCCGCAAGAGGGCGCCCGGCGGCACTGCCGGTCGTGGGCACGACGACGGCGTGGAGTCGGTCCCCGCGGTCGGCCCTCGCGTCGGCCGGCGCGTCTCCGCCGCGGAAGAACTCGTGCAACAGGCGGTAGCGTGCCGACTGCTGGCCCTGCAGGCGTTGCATGACACGCCCGATCGGGACGTCGAGCAGCAGCAGCGCGTGGGTGGCGATCATCAGACCGGCCTCCAGCGTCTCGGGAACGACCTCGGTCGCACCGGCGGCTCTGAGCGCCTCCACGTGGCTCTCGTCGCGCGTGCGCACCATGACGGGCAGGTCGGTTCGCGCGTTGCGGACGTGCGCGAGCAGCCTCATCGCTGCCGGAACGTCGTCGTGGCAGACCACTACGAGACGTGCGCTCGCGAGTCCCACGGCGTCGAGGATGTCGCGGTCGCTGCCGTCGGCGTAGAAGACGCGCTCGCCGACTCGACTCGCCTGCTTCACGCGCGACGGGTCGAGGTCGAGGGCGACATAGGGAATCTTCTCGTCCTCGAGCACGTGGCCGACGCTCTGGCCGATGCGGCCGTAGCCGCAGATGATCACGTGCTTGCTCAGC
>CAYQAF010000067.1:0-7746 GCA_964415375.1 uncultured Alcaligenaceae bacterium | reverse complement strand
TCAGGCCGACGGCGTCGCGGTGTTCGAACTGGTCACGTTCAAGGGGCGCGTCGACGGCCCCTCCTGCGCCGACGGCGGCGCGGTCGGCGGCACCCCGAGGTAGGCGAGCCGCTTCGCTTCGAGCCGACCGCGGGCGACGCTGCCGAGGATCACCCCCGCGGAGAGCGAGAGCGCGGCCAACAGGACGAGCCCCGTGGCGAGCACGGCGGTGGGCAGGCGCCGCACGAGACCGGTGTGCATGAACTCCATGACCACGCCGACACCGAACGACAGGCCGACGGCCGCCAGCACTGCCGCGAGCCAGGAAAAGAACAGCAGCGGCTTGACGTCGCGGAACAGCAGCGCCATCGCGACGAGGATGCGCGCGCCGTCGCGGTAGGTGTGGAGCTTGGACGACGAACCGGCCGGCCGCGCCAGGTATCGCGTCGGCACCTCCGCCATCGGCACGCGCATCTCCAGCGCATGCACCGTCGTCTCGGTCTCGATTTCGAAGCGCTGCGACTGCGCCGGGAACGACTTCACGAACCGGCGCGAGAACACGCGATACCCGGACAGCATGTCCGCCGGCTGGTGGCCGAAGAGCATGCCGAGCAGCGCGTTCAGCATGCGGTTGCCGAAGGCGTGCCCCCGGCGGTACGCTGCAGGGTCGTCGTGCTCGCGCACCGCCGTCACCATGTCGAGGCCGTCGTCGACGAGCCGTGCGACGAGGTCGGGCGCGCGCGACGCGTCGTAGGTGGCGTCGCCGTCGACGAGGACGTAGACGTCGGCCTCCACCTCGGCGAACATGCGTCGCACCACGCCACCCTTGCCCGGTCGCTCCTCGCGGCGCACGACCGCGCCGGCGGCGCGCGCGATCACCCCGGTGTCGTCACCGGAGCCGTTGTCGTAGACGTAGACGGTCGCCTGGGGCAGCGCGGCACGGAAGTCGGCGACGACGCGCCCCACCGCGACCGCTTCGTTGCGGCAGGGCACCAGCACCGCGACGCGCGGCGCTCCCGCGGGTGCGGGCGACGGCGTCAGCCCGTCGATGCGGGTCGGCGGCGCAGCGCTTGCCATGCGGAGACGGCGAAGCCCGAGATCGAGTAGGCGACGAACATCCCGAACAGCACCGTCGCCGGCTGGTAGGACAGCAGCGCGAAGAACACCACGAACAGCAGGATCGCGACGAACGGGTAGCTCTTGCGCAGGTTGATCGTCTTGAAGCTGTAGTACTTGAGGTTGCTCACCATCGTGAGCCCGGCGAAGAGCGTCACCGCGAACGCGAGCCAGCGCACGTTCTCGGGGTCGATGCCGTAGTCGTCGACGACGAACACGAAGCCCGCGACGAGCGCAGCGGCCGCGGGGCTCGGCATGCCCTGGAACCAGCGCTTGTCCTGCACCTCGAGCATGGTGTTGAAGCGCGCGAGGCGCAGCGCTGCACCGGCGACGTAGACGAACGCCGCGATCCAGCCCAGCTTGCCCATGCCGCGCAGCGACCACTCGTAGATCACGAGCGCCGGCGCGGCACCGAAGCTGATCACGTCGGCGAGGCTGTCGTACTCGGCACCGAACGCGCTCTGCGTCCGGGTGAGCCGCGCGACCCGCCCGTCCAGCCCGTCCAGCACCATCGCCACGTAGATCGCGATCGCCGCCTGGTCGAAGTTCAGGTTCATCGCCTGCACGATGGCGAAGAACCCCGCGAACAGCGCCGCCGTCGTGAACAGGTTCGGCAGCAGGTAGATGCCGCGCCGCCGGATGCGGTTCTTCTCGAGGACGCGCCGCTTCTGGTAGTCGTCGTCCATCGCGTCAGCCGAGCTCGGCGATGATCGTCTCGGTGGCGCGCACCTTGTCGCCCACCGCGACGCGCGGTCGTGCCGAAGGCGGCAGGTAGACGTCGACGCGCGACCCGAAGCGGATGAAGCCGTAGCGCTGCCCGCGCGCGAGACGGTCGCCGGTCTTCGCGTAGCAGAGAATGCGGCGCGCGACCAGCCCGGCGATCTGCACGACGGTCACGTCGGCCCCCGACGCGGTGCGGACGTGCAGCGCGTTGCGCTCGTTCTCGGTCGAGGCCTTGTCGAGCGCGGCGTTGACGAACGAGCCGGCCTTGTACCAGGCTCCGACGACCTCGCCGTCGACCGGGCTGCGGTTGCTGTGGACGTTGAAGACGTTCATGAACACGCTGATCATCAGCGTGTCGCGGTCGAGGTACGGATCGCGCGCGGGGCCGACCTTGACCACCCGGCCGTCGGCCGGGCAGAGCACGGCGTTCGCCTGCACCGGCACGGCCCGCGCCGGGTCGCGAAAGAACTGCACGCAGAAGATCACCGCGAGCCAGGCCAGCGCGGCGAGCCAGCTCCAGCCGAGCCAGGACAGGACCAGCGCGACCGCGAGTGCGATCGCGATGAACGGCCAGCCCTCGCGGGCGATGATCGGATGCGGGTAGGAGGACATCGGGCGACAGCGCGTGGATCGCAACGATTCTAGCATCCGCCCCCTCGGCCCGCCGGATCAGCGCCCCCGCTCCTCCAGCGCCTTCGCGCGAGCCTCGGCGCCGCGCGCCACGGTATCCTCGACACCGCGGGCACGCTCCACCGGTCGCTGCATCGACGGCTCGGACGGAGTTGCCTCGCGGTGCGGGTCCTGCGCAGTGCGGGACGGCGCGGGTGTGGCCGTGCGCGACGCGCCGCCCAGGTACGCGGTCAGCGCATCACGCGCGAGAAACGCGACGATCGCGAGCGCGAGGAGGACGATCAGCAGTCCCCACCCTGCCTCGCTGCGCGGTTTTCGCATCCGGGGCTAGTTGCGACTCTGGTCGACCAGCTTGTTCTTGCGGATCCAGGGCATCATCGCGCGGAGCTTCTCGCCGACGACCTCGATCGAGTGCTCGGCCATGATGCGGCGGCGCGACAGGAGCGTCGGCGCGCCGGCGCGGTTCTCGAGGATGAAGTCCTTCGCGTACTCGCCGGTCTGGATGCGCGTCAGCATCTCGCGCATCGCCTGCTTGGTCTCGGGGGTGATGATCTTCGGCCCACTCACGTACTCCCCGTACTCCGCGTTGTTGGAGATCGAGTAGTTCATGTTGGCAATGCCGCCCTCGTAGATCAGGTCGACGATCAGCTTCAGTTCGTGCAGGCACTCGAAGTAGGCCATCTCCGGCGCGTAGCCCGCCTCGACCAGCGTTTCGTAGCCGGCCTTGATCAGCTCGACCGTGCCGCCGCACAGCACCGCCTGCTCGCCGAACAGGTCGGTCTCGGTCTCCTCGCGGAAGTTGGTCTCGATGATGCCGGCCCGCGCACCGCCGATCGCCGCGGCGTAGGAGAGCGCCACGTCGCGCGCCTTCTTCGAGGCATCCTGGTGGACCGCGATCAGCATCGGCACGCCGCCTCCGGCCGCGTAGGTCGAGCGCACCGTGTGGCCCGGGGCCTTCGGCGCGACCATGATCACGTCGACGTCGGCGCGCGGCGACACCTGGCCGTAGTGGATGTTGAAGCCGTGCGCGAAGGCGAGTGCTGCGCCCTTCTTGATGTTGGGCTCGACCTCGGACTTGTAAACCGCGGCGATGTGCTCGTCGGGCATCAGCATCATCACCACGTCGGCGCCCTTGACCGCGTCCGCGACCTCGGCGACCTTCAAGCCGGCCTTCTTCGCCTTGTCCCACGACGCCCCGCCCTTGCGCAGGCCGACGGTCACCTTGACGCCCGAGTCGTTCAGGTTCTGCGCGTGCGCGTGCCCCTGCGAGCCGTAGCCGACGATCGTGACCTTCTTCCCCTTGATCAGCGAAAGATCGGCGTCCTTCTCGTAATAGACCTTCATGTCGCTCCCTCTGAATGAGTGCTGGAAGTTCGTGGGCGGCTAGACGCGCAGGATCCGCTCGCCGCGCCCGATGCCCGACGCGCCGGTGCGCACGGTCTCGAGGATCGTGCCAGGCTCGATCGCCTGCAGGAACGCGTCGAGCTTGCTGCAGGTGCCGGTCAGCTCGACCGTGTAGCTCTTGTCGGTGACGTCGAGGATGCGGCCGCGGAAGATGTCGGCGAGCCGCTTCATCTCCTCGCGGTCCTTGCCGGCGGCGCGGACCTTGACCAGCATCAGCTCGCGCTCGATGTGGTTGCCCTCGGTCAGGTCGATGACCTTGACCACCTCGACCAGCTTGTTCAGCTGCTTGGTGATCTGCTCGATCACGTCCTCCGAGCCGCTGGTGACGATCGTCATCCGCGACATCGTCGGGTCCTCGGTGGGCGCGACCGTCAGCGACTCGATGTTGTAGCCGCGCGCCGAGAACAGCCCGGAGATGCGCGACAGCGCGCCCGCCTCGTTCTCGACCAGGATGGAAAGGATGTGCCTCATCTCAGAGTTCCTCCGCGAGGATCATCTCGGTCAGGCCCTTGCCGCCCGGCACCATCGGGAAGACGTTCTCGGTCTGGTCGGTGATGAAGTCGAGGAACACGAGGCGGTCCTTCAGCGCGAACGCCTCGCGCAGCGCGCCCTCGACGTCGCCGGGCTTGTCGATGCGCACGCCGACGTGGCCGTAGGCCTCGGCGAGCTTCGCGAAGTCGGGCAGCGCGTTCATGTACGACTCGGCGTAGCGGTTGCCGTAGAAGAACTCCTGCCACTGCCGCACCATGCCCATGTAGCGGTTGTTCAGGTTCACGAGCTTGATCGGCAGGTGGTACTGCTTGCAGGTGGAGAGCTCCTGGATGCACATCTGGATCGACGCCTCGCCGGTGACGCACGCGACCGTCGATCCCGGGTTGGCGAGGAACGCGCCCATCGCCGACGGCAGCCCGAAGCCCATCGTGCCGAGGCCGCCGGAATTGATCCAGCGCCGCGGCTTGTCGAACTTGTAGTACTGCGCCGCCCACATCTGGTGCTGGCCGACGTCGGAGGTGATGATCGCGTCGCCCCCGGTCACCTCGTAGAGCTTCTCGATCACGAACTGCGGCTTGATCAGCTCGCTCTTGCGGTCGTAGCGCAGGCAGTCCTTGCGCTGCCACTCCTTGATCTCCGCCCACCAGGCCTTGAGCGCCGCCGGGTCGGGGCGCTGCGGCGAGGACTCGATGATGCGCAGGATCTCGTCCAGCACGTCGGCGACATAGCCGACGATGGGCACGTCGACGCGCACCCGCTTGGAGATCGACGACGGGTCGATGTCGATGTGGATGATCTTGCGGTCGGCGCGCGAGAAGTGCTCCGGATTGCCGATCACGCGGTCGTCGAAGCGGGCACCGATGGCGATCAGCACGTCGCAGTTCTGCATCGCCATGTTGGTCTCGTACGTGCCGTGCATGCCCGGCATGCCCGTGAACTGCGGGTCGGTGCCGGGGAAGGCGCCCAGCCCCATCAGCGTGTTCGTGCACGGGAAGCCGAGCAGCCGCACGAGGCGCGTCAGCTGCGACGAGGCGTTGTTGAGGATCACGCCGCCGCCGCTGTAGATCATCGGGCGCTTCGCGTCGAGCAGGAGCTGCACCGCCTTCTTGATCTGGCCCGCGTGGCCCTTGGTCACCGGGTTGTACGAGCGCAGCGATACCGTCTTCGGGTAGTTGTATTCGGTCTTCGCCTGCGTGACGTCCTTGGGGATGTCGACCAGCACCGGACCGGGCCGGCCGGTCTGCGCGAGGTAGAAGGCCTTCTTGATCGTGGTCGCGAGGTCCCTGACGTCCTTCACCAGGAAGTTGTGCTTGACGCACGGGCGGGTGATGCCGACCGTGTCGCACTCCTGGAAGGCGTCCTGCCCGATCGCATGCGTCGGCACCTGGCCGGTCAGCACGACCATCGGGATCGAGTCGAGATATGCAGTGGCGATGCCCGTGACCGCGTTGGTCACCCCGGGGCCCGAGGTGACGAGGCAGACGCCGGTCTTGTTCGACGAGCGCGAGTACCCGTCGGCCGCGTGCGCCGCCCCCTGCTCGTGGCGGACCAGCACGTGCTTGAACTTGTCCTGCTTGAAGATCTCGTCGTAGATGTTGAGCACCGCGCCGCCCGGATAGCCGAAGACGTACTCGACGCCTTCGTCCTGCAGGCAGCGCACGACGATTTCCGCACCCGTGATCTGTTGCATGGCGAACCCTCTTGCAGTTGAAAGCGAGCCGCCCGGACGAGCGCCGACGATGGACGTGCGCGTTCCGGGCCCTGCAAAACCGATGACGCCGGGGGTATGGGCGCCGAGGTGAGGCTCAAGGGTGTCAAGCCGGTTCCGCCGCGTCCCGAATGGGCGCTTCGTCCGCGCTCGTGACGCAGGCGAAGGGGACGCCAACGGCCGTTTTTGCAGTACAGCATGCGGGACGACCCGCAGTGCGAAAGGTAGCCGGAAGGCCCCGGTTGGGTCAAGTCTTTGCTACGGCGCACAACGGGCGCCAAGGCATGCGCTCGGCAAATCACCCTATAATCCCGCCGCCCACCTCGTCCGGGACATGCGCGCTGGCTACCCGTCAGGAAATCTCGGCCTTTCTCGCGGCAGTGGAGCGCCGCGCGTTCAAGCATGCAATGTATGCGGTGCGAAACGAGGATGCCGCGCTCGACATCGTCCAGGATGCGATGCTCAAGCTCACCGAGAAATATTCGGACCGGCCGGCCGGCGAGCTGCCGCTGGTCTTCCAGCGCATCCTCCAGAACGCCATCCATGACCATTTCCGGCGCTCCAAGGTGCGGTCGACCTGGACCGTGCTCCTGTCGGCGCTCGGGGCACGGGACGACAAGGAGGACGATTTCGACCCCCTCGAGACGATCGCTGCCAAATCGGACGGAAACGACAAGTCGGATCCGTCCGACCAACTCGAGCAGCGGCAGATCATGACCGTGATCGAGGAATCCCTCGCCAAGCTGCCCGCCCGTCAACGGGAGGCGTTCCTGCTGCGTTACTGGGAAGAGTTCGACGTCGCGGAAACGGCAGCCGCCATGCGCTGCTCGGAGGGGAGCGTCAAGACGCACTGCTCGCGGGCGGTCCATGCCCTGTCCGAGATGCTGTCGGCCCGAGGGATCACGCTATGAGCAGCCGGGAACAGGAAGTCGCAGCGAAGCTCAAGGAGCACCTCGACCGGTCGGCCGAGGACCTGCGGCCCGGCCTCGCCTATCGACTGCAGGCGGCCCGTGCGGAAGCCCTCGCGCGGCTGGAGGGCAGCGCCAGCACGGTGCCGATGGGCGGGCTTGCCGGCGCCCACGGGATTGCCGGTGGCGGGGCAAGCTTAGGGACGACGCCGCGGCCGCACCGGTCGGTCTTCGGCCACACCCGGCTCTGGATCGGCATCCTGGTCATCGCCGCCGCCGCCTTCGGCTACGCACAGTGGTCCGTCTGGACGTCGGCCGAGGAGACGGGCGACCTCGATGCCGAGCTCCTTTCCTCCGAACTGCCGATCGATGCCTACCTGGACAGGGGATTCCAGAATTGGCTTTCGACCTCTCACGAAGACGACTGACGGTGGTCGCGGCCTTTGCCGCGGCCCTCGCGCTCGTCGCCCTGCCGGCGGCGGCGCAGCTGCCCCTCCCCTCGCCCCGGTGGACGGACCTCTCCCCCCAGGAGCGGCAAGTGCTCGCGCCGCTCGCCCCGGAATGGAACCGGCTCGACGCCGAGCGCAAGCAGAAGTGGCGCGCGATTGCCCAGCGTTACCCGCGCATGTCGCCCGACGAGCAGCAACGCGTCCAGCAGCAGATGCGGCCCTGGGCGCAACTGACCCCGCAGGAGCGCGCCGCGGCGCGCGAGAAGTACAAGTCGATCAAGGATCTGCCGCCGGAAAAGAAGGATGAGGTCAAGCAGCGATGGGAGGAGAACCAGAA
>CAYQAF010000066.1:0-7752 GCA_964415375.1 uncultured Alcaligenaceae bacterium | reverse complement strand
GTCGATGCCGAGCGCGCGCGCGACCATGTGCTGCACTTCACCGGGGTGCTGCGTCGACGTGTGGACGTGCATGCCGCCGGACTCCTGCGGCACGGCGAGCGCGATCTGCCCCTCGAGGTAGAAGTGGTCCTGGCCGCCGGAGCGGATCTCGCCCTGCACGCGGTTCGGCGCCCGCGTCAGCGCCATGGCCGCGTCGCCTCGCGTCACGTGCACCGGCGCAACCACGAACGCATCGGCGGCGAGCGCCTCGTCGACCGTCAGGATCGCCGGCCACGGCTCGATGTCCATGCGCGCGTGCATTGCCGCGCGGCGCGCCGCGTCGACCGACGTGGCCGCGACCGCGAACACCGGCTGGCCGGCGAAGTGCAGCGTACCGTCGGCGAGGATCGGATCGTCGTGGACGATCGGGCCGACGTCGTTCACGCCGGGCAGGTCGGCCGCGACAATCACGTCAACGACGCCCGGCGCCGCGCGTACCGCCGCGAGGTCGAGTCCCCGCAACCGACCGTGCGCGACCGGCGAGACGCCGAGCGCCGCGAACAGCGTGCCCCGCGGCTCGGCCAGGTCGTCGGTGTAGGCTGCGGCACCGCAAACGTGCAGCGCGGCGGATTCGTGAGGCACCGCCGAGGTGCCGCCTGCGGACGCCGGCACGGCGGGAGGCAGCGGGCGCAAATCGTTCATCGCGTGCTCACCGGGCGACGTCCGCCACGCGCACCGGTGCCCCGTGCGTCGCGCCGGTCTCCTGCCAGAAGCGGCGCAGCAGGTTGCCCAGCACCGTGCGCCGGTACCCGGCCGACGCGCGCATGTCGTCGATCGGCGTGAACTCCCCGGCAAGCACGCGCGCGGCGACCCCGATGGTCGCCTCGTTGAACGGCCGTCCTTCGAGCGCGGCTTCGGTGCGCCGCGCGCGCGCAGGGACGGGCGCGACGCCTCCGCACCCGACGCGAGCGCCGACGATGCGGCCCGCATCGACCGCGATCGCGAAGCAGGCGAACACCGCCGAGATGTCCTGGTCGAAGCGCTTGCTGACCTTGTAGGCACGCAGCAGCACGCCTTCGGGCCGCGCAGGCACGCGCACGGCGCGCAGGAACTCGCCGGGCTCGAGCGCCGTGCGGCGATAGCCGAGGTAGAAGTCCTCGAGCGGGAGCGAGCGCACACGGGCTTCACGACGCAATTCGACGCGGGCGCCGAGCGCGATCAGCGCGGGCATCGTGTCGCCGATCGGCGAGCCGTTGGCGACATTGCCGCCGAGCGTCCCGATGGCGCGTATCGCTACCGACGCGAAGCGCGTCCACGCCTCGTGGAGCTCCGGAAACTCGACGTCGAGCGCGGCGAAGACGTCGGCGAGCGTGGCGGCCGCGCCGATCGACATGCCGCCCGCATCGCGAACGATGTGCGCGAGGTCCGTGGCCGAGCCGGTGTAGAGGATCGTTCCCAGGTCGCGATGCGCCTTGGTCACCCACAGTCCGACGTCGGTCGCCCCGGCGACGATCGTGGCGTCGGGGATGGCCGCGAGCGCCGTGGCGAATGCGTCCTCCGACGTGGGCGCGATCCAGCGCTGCCCGCACGCCCGGTACTCGAAGGTGCCGGGACGGCCGAGCGCGGCGAGCTGACCTGCGATCGCGCGTTCGTCACCACTCGCGCGGAGCCCGCCGTCCGGGGCCACGCCCGGCGCGCGCCAGTCACCGGGCGCCGGCAGGTCGTACATGCGTTCCGCCGCGTCGAGGATCGGCCGGTAGCCGGTGCAGCGGCACAGGTTGCCCGACAGCGCGTCGCACACCGCGTCCCGTCCGGGCCGGTAGGCGTTCTTGTAGAGCCCGAACAGGCTCATCACGAAGCCGGGCGTGCAGAAGCCGCATTGCGAGCCGTGGCACTCGACCATCGCCTGCTGCACCGGATGCAACGCGTCGGCCGTGGCGAGGCTCTCCACCGTGTAGACAGCCTTGCCGTCCACGGACGGCAGGAGGTGGATGCAGGCGTTGACGCAACGCCACGCGAGTCGATCGCCCTGGGCTCCCGCGATCGCCACCGTGCACGCGCCGCAGTCGCCCTCGGCGCAGCCTTCCTTGGTGCCGGTAAGCTGCCGTTGCTCGCGCAGCCATGCGAGCAGGGTGGTCTGTGGCGCAACGCCCTCGACCTCGACGGGCGCGCCGTTCAGCAGGAAACGCAACGGGCCGGAGCCGGGATCGGGCATTGCAGCGGGGAAGCTCGGACGGGTGGCGCGTCGGTGGGGATCGGCGCATCGTCGCGTCCGTCACCCCCGTTGTCAATCGGGCGCGGTTCCCGGGGAACGCCGCGGGGACAGGCCCGCCGGGCCCGTCCCCCCGGGCGCTATTCCGGTGTGATGCTGAGCAGGAACATCGAGCCCAGCAGTTGCGACGGGCGCCCGAGCGTGCCGAACCACCGCGCGAAGATCCGGTCGAGCTCCGGACTGCGGAACACGTCGCCAAGCGCGCCGTTGACCGTGGCGCGCATCGCCGTGTCGTTGCGCGGCAGCGCGAACGCATAGGGCTCGAACGAGAGGTCGTCCGGAAGCAGCACGAACACCTTCGGGTCGCGCGCCTGCGCCGCGGCACCGACGAGCTTCAGCTTGTCGCCGGCGAAAGCGTCGGCGCCGCCCGACTCGAGGAGCGCGACGGCCTCGCCGGCCTCGCGCACCTTCACCACCGTGGCGGCGATCGAGTGCTGCTTCAGCGCCCGCTCGAGCGACGCCTCGTTGGTCGTGCCTGCGATCACCGCGATGCGCTTGCCCCCGAGCTCGGCGGCGCGACCGATCCGCGCGTCGCCCCGGACGAGGAAGCCACTCGCGTCGACGAATATCAGGTTGGAGAAGTCCACCGACTTCATGCGCGACAGCGTGGGCGTCGTGTTGCCGCACTCGAGGTCCGCGCGGCCCTCGCCGACCATCGCGAGCCGCTCGGCGGTGGTCCCCACCTTCCAGCGGACGGCGAGGTTCGGCTCGTCGGCGGCGCGCCCGATCGCGGCGATCACGTGCTTGCACAGATCGATCGAGTAGCCGGCGGGCTGGTTGTCCGGGCCGACGAACGAGAACGGCAGCGAGTCGCCGGCGAAGGCGACGTTGATCGTCCTGACCGCCTTGATGCGGCCGAGGGTGTCGGCCGGGACGGCCGCGGCGGCCGCCGGTGTGGGTGCGGAGGGGGTCGCGCAAGCGCCGAGCGCGAGGACGAGGACCACGGCGACGGCGGGCATGGCGAAGCGGCGGATCACGGGAGCTCCCTGGGGTGGCGGCGACCGGCGATGGTATCGCACGCCTCCCGCCGGTCTCCCGTAGGCCCCGAACGTGCGTGCTAAACTCGCCGCGCCAAACTCACACGCAAGCCGATTCCATGCTTCGCGCGCTCGTCCGCCTCGCTGGTACCCTGCCGATCGCCGCCATGTGCGCGACGGCTGCCGTGCCTGCCGTGGCGGCGGACGGACCGACGCTCGAGCGCATTCGCTCGACGTCCACGATCACGCTCGCCTACCGCGAGGGCGCCGCGCCGTTCTCGTTCAGGGATCGCGAAGGACGCATCCGCGGCTACTCGGTCGAGTTGTGCATGCTCGTCGTCGCGAGCATCCAGAAGTCGCTCGGCCTGCCCTCGCTCAGGATCGACTGGAAGCCGGTGGACGCCACGACGCGGCTCTTCGCCGTGGCGAACGGCGAGGCCGACGTCGAGTGCGGCACGACGACGATCACGCTGTCGCGCATGGAGAAGGTGGACTTCAGCGTGCCGATCTTCGTCGATGGCGGCAGCTTGCTGGTGAAGCGCAACGCGAAGATCGGCAGGCTCGCCGACCTCAAGGGACGCAAGGTGGCCGTGATCCCGGCCACCACCACCGAGCAGGCGCTGACGCGCGAGCTCGCGGCGGCCGGTGTCACCGCGACGGTGGTCCCGGTCAAGGACGGCGCCGAGGGCATGGCTGCGCTGCAAGCCGGTCGCGTCGACGCGCTTGCCGGCGATCGCATCGTGCTCGCCGGGCAGCGCCAGCGCGCGCGCAACCCCGACGCGTTCGCCTTCGTCGCCGACGATTTCTCCTTCGAGCCCTATGCGCTGGTGATCCGCCGCGACGACCCGGACTTCCGCCTCGCGGTGAACCGCGCGCTCGTCGGCGTCTACAAGAGCGGCGACATCGACGCCGTGTTCCAGCGCTGGCTCGCGCCGCTCGGCCGCCCCGGTCGGCTGCTTCACGCGATGTACTACCTGCAGCGGCTGCCCGAATGACCGTGCGACGTCTGCTGGTCGCCGCGATGCTCGCCGCCGCCGCCGTGCCGGCGCTGGCGCAGGAAAAGTGCGCCAACTGCGGCCGCGTCGATTCGATCCGCGAGTCCACCGCCAAGACGAACTGGACGCCGCTTGGCGCTGCCGGGAGCACCGGGTACCGCGAGTCGGCCGGCGACGCGGGGCGCGTGTCCACGCAATACAACTTCTCGACCGGCAACATGGTGCTGCTCGGCGCCGCCGGCGGCGCAGGGTACGCCAAGCGCCCCAACAGCTACGAGCGCCCGCGCTGGGAGATCGTGGTCAGGATGGACGACGGCAGCCGACGCACCGTCAGCCACGACTACGAGCCCACGCTGCGCGAGGGCGACCGCGTGCGCGTCTACGGCACGCAGCTCGAGCTCATGTAGCCCGCCGGGCGCCCATGGCCGCGCTCGCGATCTCCGACAACCCCGACGGTCGCCGGGTCGTCACGCTTTCCGGGCGGCTCGACGGCGCGGCGCTCAAGGCACTCTGGGCACCGGTGCGCAAGGCGGTCGAGGAGGCCGCGTCGCGGCCGGTCACCGTCGATGCGTCCGCGATCGACTACCTCGACGGCGCCGGGGCGGCGCTCTTCGTCGAGCTGCTGCGGCATCCGCGCGAGCCGGCGGTCGAGGTCGCCAACCTGCGCGCGCCGTACGACGCGATGCTGCGGCAGTTCGACGCCAGGCGACTCGAGCGCGACCTCGACCCCGAGCCGCCGCGCGCGCCGTTGATCGAGGAGATCGGCAAGGCGGCCGCGCACGTCTGGCGCGACTTGCGGATCCAGGTCTCGTTCATCGGCGAGACCACCGCCGCGCTCTTCCACGCGTTCACCCACCCGCGCACGGTGCGTTGGCGCGACGTCTGGCGCATCGCCGAGAAGGCGGGCGTCGACGCGCTGCCGATCGTCGCGCTGATCAGCTTCCTGCTCGGCATGATCCTCGCGTTCCAGTCGGCGGTGCCGATGAAGCGCTTCGGCGCGGAGATCTTCGTCGCCGACCTGATCGCCCTCTCGATGCTGCGGGAGCTGGGGCCGCTGATGACCGCGATCCTGCTCTCCGGACGCTCGGGGGCCGCGTTCGCGGCCGAGATCGGCACGATGAAGGTGAACCAGGAGGTCGACGCGCTGACCACGATGGGCCTCGATCCGGTGCGCTTCCTGGTCGCGCCGCGCATCATCGCCGTCCTGATGATGACGCCGCTGCTCACGCTGTTCGCGAACCTGATGGGCCTGCTCGGCGGCGCCGTCACGATGCAGACGTTCGGCATCCCGTTCCTCACGTTCTTCCGCGAGGCCGACGCCGCCGTGCAGCTGCGCGACTTCCTCGCCGGCTTCGTGAAGACGTTCTTCTTCGCGATCCTGGTCGGGGGTATCGGCTGCCTGCGCGGCCTGCAGACCAAGGCGGGCGCGTCCGCGGTCGGCGAGTCGGCGACCAGCGCCGTGGTCTCCTGCATCATCATGCTGGTCGTCGTCGACGGCCTGTTCGCGCTCGCCTACTACATGCTGAACATCTGATGGCAACGGGCCCCGCCACCGCCGCGCCCGGCAAGGGCGAGCCGATCATCCGCGTGATCGACCTCGACACCGGCTACGACGGCAACCCCATCCTCACCGGCGTCAATTTCGAGGTCCGGCGCGGCGAGGTGTTCGGCGTGCTCGGCGGCTCGGGCTCGGGCAAGAGCACCATCCTCAAGAACATGATCGGGCTGCTCGAGCCGATCCGCGGCCGGATCCTGTTCGGCGAGGACGACATCTGGGCGGCCGACCCGCAGGCCCGCAAGCAGATTCTCGCGCGCTTCGGCGTGATGTACCAGTCGGGCGCGTTGTTCGGCTCGATGACGCTGCTCGAGAACGTGCGCCTGCCGCTCGAGACCGCGACGACGCTCCCCGACGACGCGATCGACCTGATCGCGCGCATGAAGCTCGAGCTGGTCGGGCTCGAGGCGTTCACGGGCCACCTGCCGGCCGAGCTCTCCGGGGGCATGCAGAAGCGCGCGGGCATCGCGCGCGCGATGGCGCTCGACCCCGAGATCCTGTTCCTCGACGAGCCGTCGTCGGGACTCGACCCGATCACGGCCGCCTCGCTCGACGCGACGATCCGCCGGCTCGCCGAGACGGTCGGCGTGACGTTCGTAATCGTCACGCACGACCTCGCGAGCATCTACACGGCCACCGATCGGGTCATCCTGATCGAGCGCCGCGCCGGGAGCATCATCGCCGAGGGCGACCCACGCAAGCTGCGCGACGAGAGCGAGGACCCGCGCGTGCGCTCGTTCTTCCGCCGCGAGCCGGAGCCGGTCGGTGCCTAGGCAGACCGTCATCGGGCGCCACGGCGCCGCCGCGGCGACGTGGTCGCTTCGCCATCCCCGGGGAAGATACGCATGAGCCTGCGAGCCAACTACTTCAAGCTGGGCCTGTTCGTGCTCGGAGCCGTCGCCTGCGCGGTGGCGATTCTGCTGGTGGTCGGCAGCGGGCGCTGGTTCACGGACAAGCTCACCTTCGAGACCTACTTCAACGAGTCGGTGCAGGGGCTCGACATCGGCAGCAAGGTCAAGTACCGCGGTGTCGTGATCGGCGACGTGACGAAGATCTCGTTCACGCACACGCGCTACCAGCAGGACCGGCCGATGTCCGAGCGTGCCCGCTACGTGCTCGTCGAGGCCGCGATCCAGCCGCGGCTGCTCGGCGGCCGCGCCGCGGCCGGCGATATCACGCACCCGGCCAACGCCGCGCTCGAAGTCGAGCGGGGGCTGCGGATGCGCCTCGCGCCGCAGGGCATCACCGGCACGAGCTACCTCGAGATCGACTACGTCGATCCCTCCGCGAATCCGGTGCTGTCGATCGACTGGACGCCGGAGAACATCTACATCCCGAGCGCGCCGTCGACGGTGACGACATTCGTGAACGCGGCCTCGGAGATTCTCGCCCGGTTGCAGAAGCTCGACGTCGAGGGTACCGTCGAGAATTTCAATCGGCTGATGGTCACGACCAACGAGCGCGTTGGCGCGCTGGACACGAAGGCGATCGGCGCGCAGACAGAGCGCACGCTGGCACGCATCGAGTCGGCGCTGAAGTCGATCGACACGAAGCGCCTGTCCGACGAGGGTACGGCGCTGCTCGCGGAGCTGCGCAGCAGCAACGCGGAGCTCAGGAAGACCCTCGCCAACCCTGCGTTGCATAAGATTCCCGAGGACACGCACGCGTCGGTGCTGGAGATGAAGAAGCTCGTCTCGGACCCGCGGCTCGCCGCGAGCATCGTACGGCTCGAGCGCACGCTCGCCCGGCTCGATCGCCTGACCGGGGGCAGCGAAGGGAACCTCGCTACGACGCTCGAAAACCTGCGCGACATCTCCACCGACCTGCGCGAGCTCACCGAGAACGCGAAGCGCTACCCGTCGAACCTGCTGTTCGGGGAGCCGCCCTCGCCGCTGGAGCGGGGGCGATGAGCCCGAAGGGCCGCCCCGAGGGCGAGTCATGCCCGAAGCGCGTCAGCGCGGAGGGTAGTCCAGT
>CAYQAF010000065.1:0-7771 GCA_964415375.1 uncultured Alcaligenaceae bacterium | reverse complement strand
TGCGGCATCCGCATCGCCTGCCGCGTCGATGCAGAGATCGCACTCGGTGTCGAGCCCCATCGAACGGTCGGAGAGATTGGCCGAACCGACGATCGCCAGCCGATCGTCGACGACCAGCACCTTGCTGTGCACGTTGAGGCAGCCCTTTTCGTCGGAGAGCCACGGCAGCTTCGGGCAAAGCAGGCGGTAGTGACCGAAGCGATCGGCTGCGGTGAGGTCGCGATGCAGGCGCGCCCGGAGCACGCCCATCGTATTCGCCTCCAGCCATCCGCTCTGCGTCTGCGGCGAGACGACTGCGATGTCGGGTCCGTGCTGTTCGTCGAGACGCTCGCGGAACGCGCGCGCGATCATCGTCGAGGTGAAGTACTGGTTCTCGGCGAAGATGTCGCGCCGGGCGGCGGCGATCGCGTCGAGGTGCAGCAGGCGGACTTCGGCGACGGGTGGATGCTCGTCCAGCGCGGGCTGGGTGCGCGCGATGGCAACGGGCACGTCGCGGAGCGCGGGCACGATGGACTTCGGCCAGCGCCCGTCGACAGGCTTGGCGACGGCGACCTGGGCGCGCCGGCCGGTGGCGCGCAGCCAGCGTTCACGGGCAAGCGCGCCGAGCGAGCGAGCGCATTCGCCCTCGACCACCGCGCCGACGTCGTGGAACGGCCCGTAGGAGAGGCCGGATGGGTTGCGCCGCCGGGGTTCCTCGCAACGGTGCTCGGACGTGTCCCAGCGCGAACGCGACAGGTCGAAGCCGCTGACGAATGCCACCGAGTCGTCGACGACTATGAACTTCTGGTGATGCGAGGCGCCGGTCGGATGTTTCGCGTCGAGACGGAACGACAAGCGCCGGTGCGTACGCCAGTCGAGCTTGTAGAGAGGCATCCACTCGCGCTCGAGCACGTACAGCATCGCGAAGTCCCAGGTCAGCACGTACGCACGCAGGCTGCGCCGCCTGCTGACGAGGGCGTTCAGGAGATCGCCGACCTGCGTGGGCCAGCCGTCGTCCGGTCCGTACGGCACGAGTTGCTGGCGGCTGTCGATGTCCCATCCGAGGATGAAGATCGACCGCTGCGCTTCCAGCAGCGCTTCGCGCACCGCGCGGAAGTACTCCTCTCCATCCACGAGAAAGGCAAACTGGCGCGCGTGGGCGATCTGCCGGCAGCTGCGGCCTGGCACCAGGATCGGCTTGGCGGTCGATCGCGTACCGGAGGCGAGGCCCGTCGGGGTTGCTGCGATGAAGGTGTCAACGGGCATGGTGGTCCTGGGGCGCGTGGAGGCGAGGCACAAGTGCCGATCGGTGCGAACCGATTCCACAGGCCATGGTCGGAGCAACCTGACGTAGAATCGAGTCGTGCATTGCCCAACTCGGGGGTCACGCCATGATCACGTTGGAGCGAGGCAGTTTCCGCATCGAGGCGGCCGCGGTTCCTGAATCCGGCGGGTACTGCTGCGTCACGGCCGAAGTATTCGAGGGCCCGAGGATGGTCCGCGGCTATTACCGCCGACTCCAGGTCCCGTCGGACGGATACCCCGACGCGGAGCGCGAAGTCGCCGAGGATGTCGCGCGGATGACGTGCGAGTCCGAATGACCGCGTTGTGCGGAGGCGGAGCCCAGTCGGTCGGGACTCGGCGCGCGCGATGTTCCTCCCGGCGTTACGGGACCCGCTTGAGCAACCCGGCGATCAGCGAGACTTAGCGATCCCCGTCGTCGTCGGGCGGCGCTGCCGTACCGCCGGCACCGGAGCGGCGGCCTGCGCGATGCGACGTCGTGCCGGACGCGGCCGAATCCGTCGGAGGCGAGTTCGTTGCGCGCTCGCGCGACACGCCCTTGGCACGCAACAGGGCCGCCTGCTCGGCGCGTTTCATTTCCGCAGCCTCTTCCGGAGAACTTGGCGCGGCGTCGCGTGCGGCCCGTTCGACGCGGCCGGATTCCACGAATCTCTTCGTCGCCCGGTTGTATTGCCTCGTGGCCTCGTAGTTGCCTTCGCCGTATTCGTTTCGCTTGCGGGCCATCGCTCCTCCTGTGAGTTCGTGCACACGGGCCGTGGTACCGAAGGCGGCCAGCCCTGTGGAGGACTCTGCCTCGACGGCGTCCCCGGCAGCATCGGCCTCAGGTGGATTCGGATGTCGAGCGGTGTCCTACAAGAGGGGTCCGCCGATGCGATCCAGGCCCTCGATGGACGCGGAGCCCAACAGCGCGTAGTCCCCGGTTTCAGTGTTTCTCCGACAACCGATCGCGGCGGTCCGCGCCTCGCGGGCCGTGCCGCGACTCACTACAGTTCACGACACGATCCGGCGACGGCAGGCCCGCGGGACCTCAAGCCCCGCGGCGTTCGAAGGAGAGACGACATGATGAAGAAGGTCGTGGGTACGTTCGAAAGGGTCTCCGATGCGTCGAGCGCGGTGCGCGCCATCCGCAAGGCAGGATTCCTCGCGAGCGACGTGGAACTCGTCGTGCGCCGCGCCGACGTGGGCGTGGTGGTAGGAGAGCCGGCGTCGGCCGTGTCCGGCGTGGCGAGCCGCACCGTGGCCGGAGGCCTTGCAGGAGGGGTAATAGGCGGTCTGGCGGGACTCGCCGCGACCTCCATGGGCGTCGCGATGCCGGGCTTCGAAGCCGTCTTGGCGGCAGGCCCGATCACGGCAGCGCTGGCCGGCGCAGGCTTGGGCGCGATCGCCGGTGGCGCAATGGGCGGGATGACGAGTCTCGGGGCGCGCGGCACGCATACGGGGTTCGAACTGCAATCGTTGCGCCGGGGGGGTGCGGTGGTCGCGGTTTGCGCTGACGACTCCCGCGTCGACGAAGTGGAACGCATCCTGCACCAGCAGGGCGCGTACGTCATCGAGGACCGCGTCGTGCAGCGGCGAAACAACGCGTGGCCCGCAGGCACGCTGGCGGACAGTTTCTCCAACGTGGGGATCGACCGCGGTCTTGCGCACGATCGGCTTCGACCGAACCGCGCGTCGGCCGGGGTCCGGCGCTGACGGTAACGAACTCGCGAGTCCTGATCATCACCTGTGCGCTACCGTCGATGCCCCGATCCGACGCTGCGACAACCATGACGGAGAGGAGCAGCCCGTCGTGATCGCCGGCACGACTGCACATCGTGGCGGGTTCCACCCAGTTTCGGGGGCGCGTACGCTGGTCACGCTCGGCAAGCACGGCGCCGGGCGACCGCACGGTCATGACGCTGTTTCGCGACAGGCGCTTGCGCAGCGCCTCGCGGCGCTGCTCGGCTGGTCATTCGGTGGCGCGTTCGATGCCGCCGACCGGTATGTGCACCCGTTGTACTTCGTTCCCGAGGACGCATTGGTCCGGTCCGAGGCGGACCTGCTCGGCATCGTGGCGCCCGACCAGTTGTACGGTGGCGTGGTGCCCCTCGCCTTCGTCGCCACGAAGGTGATCACCCATCCCGTGGTGCGCCCGGACGCCACGGCCCCTCGGGGTTGGTCGCACGCCTTCGCCCGGCACGTGGAAGGTTCGGTGCTGCGCGGCTTCGCGGCCTTCACCGGCGACGATGCGCGACGCGCGATGGAGGCGCTGCTCGCCGCGGGTCCGATCCGGATCAAGTGCGGATCCGGCATCGGTGGCCGCGGCCAGTATCTCGCCAACACGACCGACGAGGCCAACAGCGCCCTCGCCGCGATTGACGCGCACGAACTCGCGGAGTCCGGCATCGTCGTCGAAGAGCATCTGGCCGCGGTGACGACCTACAGCGTCGGACAGGTCGAGGTCGGTGGTCTGGTCGCCTCGTATTGCGGTACCCAGCAATCGACCCGGAATCACCGGGGGCACGAGGTCTACGGTGGGTCGACCCTGGACGTTGTGCGCGGCGGGTTCGAGTCGCTGCGCGACTATGATCTCCACGCCGACGCGCGCGAGGCCGTGGACCTGGCGAGCAGGTACGACCAGGCCGCCCGCGTGTGCTATGACGGGTTGTTCGCCTCGCGCCGCAACCACGACGTGGCGATCGGCGCAGATGCGACCGGCGCACGTCGCGCAGGCGTGCTGGAGCAGTCCTGGCGAATCGGCGGTGCGAGCGGCGCCGAGATCCTCGCGCTCGAAGCCTTTCAGCGCGACCCTGCGCGCGGGCAGATCCGCTGTGCGACCGTGGAGGCCTACGACGGCCAATGCGCGGTACCTGCGGACGCCTTCGTCTACTTTCGCGGTGACGATGCTGGCGCGGGTCCGGTGATCAAGTACGCCGTCGAACTCCACGATGCCGACGCGGGATGAGCTGCTCGAGATTGCGGTCGACGGCGAGGACATCGCGGGCACGCTGGTCACGCCGGGCACGCTGATTCCGGGCGTACTGTTCGTGCACGGCTGGGGCGGCAGCCAGCAGCAGTACCTGGCTCGGGCGCGAGAGGTGGCCGCGCTCGGCTGCATCTGCCTGACCTTCGACTTGCGGGGGCACGCCCGCACGCAGTCGCGATACGAGACGGTCTCGCGAGAGGACAACCTGCGCGACGTCCTGGCGGCCCACGACTCGCTCGTGGACCAGCGTGGCGTCGACGCGTCGGCGATTGCGGTGGTCGGCAGCAGCTACGGTGGCTACCTCGCGGCGCTGCTGACGGCGCTCCGGCCCGTCAAGTGGCTCGCCCTGCGCGCGCCGGCGCTGTACAAGGATTCGGACTGGACGTTGCCGAAGGGCCGGTTGCGAACCTTGCAGGAGCTCGACATCTACCGGCGGCAGCCTGTGCGGTCAGAGGAGAGCCGGGCACTGGTCGCGTGCGCGAGCTACCGCGGACATGCGCTCGTCGTCGAATCGGAACGCGATGCGTTCGTCCCCGGCCAGGTCATCGCTAACTACCGCGAGGCGCTGGTCGGCGCCGCCTCGTTGACGTATCGGATGCTCGAGGGTGCCGATCACGGCCTGTCGGAGACGTCAGCGCAGCAGGCGTACACCGGGATCCTCGTCAACTGGTTGCGCGAGATGATCCAGGGCGCCCGCGCGGATGCAGCAGCCGTCGAGGCGGACGCGCAGGAACCGCACGGTCCCGCCGAGACCGCCTGACGAATGGGGCGCGGTCACTCGACCGCGTTCGTTGCGCGTTGACATGCGCCAGTCACGGCTGCGTCTTCTCAGACCCGCGCCTCGCCCGACCGGTTGACGAGGATCGTTGGGCCGGGTGGTGCTGTCATCTGAACGCGGTGCTCCCGGCCACGAAAGTGGTAGGTCACGTCCCAGTAGTCCGGCTGCGAGTAGGTCGAGACGTGATCGCAGCGCTGCACGTCCTGCATCACGACCGTATCCCCGCCCGACCCACGTCCGAACGTGGTACCGAGCGCCGCGCCGCCTACGGCCCCCACGCCCGTCGCGATGTCCTGGCCGCGCCCGCCGCTGACCTGATGTCCGAGAATGCCGCCAATGACCGCCCCGGCGATCGCGCCCGGGATGCTGTTGGATGCCGAGGGGGCGGTCACGGCCTGTTGCTCGATCCAGCAGCGTTGCTGCGGTGGACCAACGACCGCCCGTACCGAGATGACCTCCGCTTCGAAGAGCCGCTCGTTCCTGCGACGGCGATAGTCGTGGCCTGACGATGACTGGAAGGTCCGATACTCGCCGTGGCGGGCGGCGTTACCCACCGGACGCGCTGAAGACAAGTCGTTGTCGAGCCCCATTGCCGCGAGGGATCCATAGGTTCCCGGGCGCAGCACCACGCACCGGCCGTCGTACCAGGTGTGCTCGCAGACCTCCCACGTCCCACCGCGCACGACCGCCGACGATGCGCGGTCGTTGAATCCGTGGCGTGCGAATTCGCCCACGGGCCCATTGGCCGTGAACGACCGTCCCGCGAATCTCTCGCGGCCGAAGAACGTGACCTGCGCCGCCGCGTGCGTTCCGATCGCCAGCACCAGCGAGCCCAATACCGCCCGGGTCGTCGCCTGCATAGCGCCTCCTTCGAAAAAAAATAGCGTTCGCCGAGCATCGCATCGCAGTGCCTGGCCCTCAATGCGACGGTCGTGCACGGCAGTGTCGGAGTGCGCCCCGACCAAGCGTAGGAGGAACGGCGACGACCGCGGCAGCGGCGATGCGCACGTGGCGGCAACGGGCGCTGGCGAGATCGTCTCTGCGCCCCGGCGTCGGATCGCGGCGCTTCCCGCGTCAGCGCGCCACGGCGAACTCGCGCAGCAGCGTCTGCAGTTCACCCTGATGTGCGCGGCTACGCGGGCCAGCAGTCGCTCGCCCTTGGGGAGCAGGTGGATTTCCACGACCCTGCTGCTCGCATTGGCCTAGGCGACCGATGGTTCATCCGCGCATCGAGCACGGATGGCGTGGCGGCAGTTACTTGCTCTGGTGCGCGAAGGCCCCGTCCCAGTCATCCGGTGGTGGCGTCTCCAGATAGCTCCCGCAGCGTTCGCTCATCAGGCGTGACGGGCCGTCGCCTGGCCAAAGCACCAGACACTGCCGGAACATTTCCATCGCATCGATCCAGCGCCGCTGGCGGTAGGCTTCCAGTGCGGCGGCATACATGCGCAACATTCGATCCTGTTTGGGTGGCAGTGGTGCCTGCGCCATCCCGACCAGCTCGAAGATCCGCAGCGCCTGCGCCCGTCCCTTGACCTTGACCTGGTCGAGGTCGCGCAGCAGGAACGCATCTGCGACGAGCCCCGCGGTGTGCTCGCCGATCATGATCTCGGTGCCGTAGGTCCGGTTGAGCTGCTCCAGCCGGGACGTCAGGTTCACCTGGTCGCCGAGCACGGTGTATGCGAATCGGTACGTGGATCCCACATTGCCGACGAGCATGGTGCCTGTGTTGATGCCGGTGCGCGCGCGCAGGGCCGGGCGCCCGACCTTGGCGAATTCGGCGGCCAGTGCCGCACGTTGGTCTTGCATCGCGAGTGCCGCTTTGCAAGCGCAGTGTGCATGATCGGCGTAGGCGACCGGGGCGCCGAAGATCGCCATCAGCTCGTCGCCGATGTAATTGGTCAGCGTGCCGCGATTGGCGAGCACCTGCTCGGTCATGCGGGTGTAGTAGTCGCTGAGAATCCCAATGACGCCGGTTGGCGGAAACTGCTCGGAGACCGTCGAGAAGCCCACGATGTCGTTGAACAGCACGGTGAGCACCTTCTCGTCGCCGCCGAGCCGCAGGTGGGCGGGATCGGCCAGCATGTCCTCGATGACTTCGGCGGAGACGTAGTGCTTGAAGGCCTCCTTGACTTTCTTCCGTTCCCGTTCCTCGGTGAGGTAGCGGTAAACCGTCAGCGCAGTGTAGGTGCCCGCCAGCGCGAGAA
This sequence comes from uncultured Alcaligenaceae bacterium, assembly GCA_964415375.1. Classification (GTDB taxonomy): domain Bacteria; phylum Pseudomonadota; class Gammaproteobacteria; order Burkholderiales; family Casimicrobiaceae; genus VBCG01. Next base: position 543 of record CAYQAF010000065.1, on the reverse strand, counting down.
CCGGGTACACGATGCTGAGCCACACGCGGGCGCTGACGAAAAGCCAATGCGCGAAGGCGACGTAGGCGCCGGCTGAGGCCGCGGTCAGCACGAGGGCGCCGACCGCGCTCATCCGGGGGAGGGCGAAGCCGATCAGCACGCCGAGCGCCACGATCGCGAGCACGTCGAATGCCCTCGACCACTGCGGTCGCGACATGACGTCGCCGGCAAGAAGGTTGTCGATCGCGTTCGCATGGATCTCGAGGCCCGGAAAGACCGGAGAGAACGGCGTGGCACGGATGTCGTAGACGCCCAGGGCGGTGACCCCGACCAGCACGATCCTGTCCTTGAAGGTGCCCCGCTTCAGGCGACCCGCCAGGATGTCGCTCACCGAGTAGTGGGTGAACATGTTCGGCGGGCCGCGATAATTGATCAGCATCTGCCCGAGCTCGTCGGTCGGAATGAAGCGGTCGCCAAGCTGGACACCCTCGACGCCGGTCGGGCCCACACGCACGGCCAGTTGCGGCTTGCCAAGGTAGTGCCAGGCGCTCAGAACCGAGAGCG
>CAYQAF010000064.1:0-7784 GCA_964415375.1 uncultured Alcaligenaceae bacterium | reverse complement strand
TAACGCGTCGGCGCGGCGCAATCGCGCGGCGACGCGCCCTTCGGGCCTGGGCTGCGCCCGCCGCGCTCATGCGCTACTTGGGTAGCTTCGAGACGTCGTTATCCCACTTGCCGAGCAGCCGCTTGCGCTCCGCGGACGAGCCGTACTTCACGAAGTCGTAGTCGATCAGCTTGACCTCGGAGAGCTTGGGCGCCTGTGCCGGCAGCGGCGCGCTCTTGTTCGACGGCACCTGGTAGCTCACCTTGGCCTGCGCGCCGACCGCCTGCGCCTCCGGCGAGAGCGCCCAGTCGTACCACTTCTTGGCGTTCTCCATGTTCTTCGCACCCTTGATGATGCTCATGCTGCCGATCTCGTAGCCGGTACCCTCGCACGGCGAGACGATCGCCACCGGTGCGCCGTTGACGGCCTGCAGCACCGCATCGTGCTGGAAGGTGATGCCGACCAGGCTCTCGCCGGTGGCCGCCGCGCGCGCGGGGGCCGCGCCGGACTTCGTGTACTGGTTGGTGTTCTTGTGCAGCGCCTTCAGGTAGTCGAAGGCCTTGTCCTCGCCCATCAGCTGCACGAGCGTCGCGAGCATCGTGTACGACGTGCCCGACGAGTTGGGGTTCGCGACCTGGATCTCGTCCTTGAATTCGGGCTTGACCAGGTCCGACCAGCACTTCGGCGCCGCGATGTTGCGCTTTTTCAGCTGCTCGGTGTTGTAGCTGTAGCCGAGCGCGCCGGCATAGACGCCGACGGTGCGGCCCTTCGACGCCTCCCACTGGCGCACCGCCCAGTCCTGCAGCTCGCCCATGCGCGGCGACTTGTACGCCTCGGTCAGCCCTTCCTCGGCAGCCTGCAGGTGCGGGTCGCCGGTGCCGCCCCACCAGATGTCGCCGCGCGGGTTCGCGGCCTCGGCCTTGAGCTGCGCGTAGAACTCGCCGGAGCTCTTGCGCGTCATCAGCACCTTGATGTTGGTCGCCTTCTCGAAGGCCGCCACCATCGGCCGGCACCACTCCTCCTGCACGGTGCAGTACACGACCAGCTCGCCTTGCGCGGCGGCGGTGAGCGGGACGGCGAACGCGACCGCCGGCAGGGCGGCGCGAATCCAGTTCCAGGGGCGCATCGTTGTCTCCTCCGTTCAGCGTGTGATGGGAATGCCGACCACGGCCGCGAGCTTATCGCAAAGCGCGGCATTGGTCGCGATCAGCGGATTGCCGGCCCGCAGGCCTTGTCCCGCGAAGAAGTCGTTGGTGAAGCCGCCGGCCTCGCGCACCAGCACGATGCCCGCCGCGCAGTCCCAGGCATTGATGTGCAGCTCGGCGTAGCCCTCGACCCGGCCGGCGGCGACGTCAACGAGGCCGAGCGCGCCGGAGCCCGCCCGGCGGATTGCCCCGCCTGCGGCGAGCACCCGCCCGACGAGGTCGACGTAGGCCCGGGCCGGGCGGCGGGTCGACCAGCCGCACTCGACCGTGGCCGCGCCGAGGTCGTCGCAGCGACTCACGGCAAGCCGCTGGTCGTTGCGCCATGCGCCGCGGCCCAGCGCAGCGGCGTAGAGCGCATCGTGCGAGGGATCGTGGATCACGCCCAGCGTCGGCACGCCGTGCTCGAGGTAGCCAATCGAGACACAGTAGTGCGGAATGCCGCGTGCGTAGTTGGCGGTGCCGTCGATCGGGTCGATGATCCACAGCCGCTCGCCTTCGGCGCCGCCTTCCTCCTCGCCGATCACCGCATCCCCCGGGAACTGCTCGGCGATGGCCCGTCGGATGAACCGCTCGACCTCGGCGTCCATCGCGGTGAGGATGTCGTGGCGGCCCTTCAGCGTCGCGGTCGACTGTCCGAAACCGCGGTGCGCGAGCGCACCGGCCTCGCGACCCAGCGCCTGCGCGAAGTCGAAACGGTCCGTCACGGGAGCTCTACCACGCGCCGCTCGAGGAGCGAGGTGCGCAGCGCGATGCCGATGCGCGTCGCTTCGGTCGCGTCGTGAAGCGTCAGCGCCGGCGCGCGGTCGTTGCGCACGCAGTCGACGAAGTGCGCGAGCTCGCGCAGGAACGCATCGGCGAAGCGTTCGTAGAAGGTGGGCGTGGTCTCGGTGCGGATGCCGTGGGCGTCGGCGATCTCGACCTGCGCGAGCCGGCCGTCGCGGCCGATCACCAGCCGCCCGGCGGTGCCGATCACCTCGCTCACCGTCTCGTGGCCGTGCGCCATCGTCCGGGACGCGTAGAAGCAGGCCATCCTGCCACCCTCGAACTCGCAGATCGCCACACCGTTGTCGACGTCGCCGCAGTCTGCGAGCCCGGCGTGCACGGCGATCGTGCCGGTCGAGAACACGCGCAGCGCCTTCGGGCTGCCGAGGAGCCAGCGCGCGACGTCGATGTCGTGCACGCTCATGTCGACGAAGATGCCGCCGCTCTGCGGCGCGAAGCGCACGAAGAAGCCGGACGGGTCGTTCATGTCCGTCGTTTCGGAGCGCACCATGAACGGCCGGCCGATCGCGCCGGCCACCACCTTCGCCTGCGCGTCCTGGTAGCTCGCGTCGAAGCGCCGCACGTAGCCGATCATGACCTTCTGCCCCGGGTGCTTCGCGGCTTCCGCCTCGACCGCCAGGCAGGCGTCGATGTCCAGCGCCAGCGGCTTCTCGCAGAACACGTGCTTGCCCGCGGCGAGCGCCGCGATGATCTGCTCGGGATGGATCGTGTTCGGTGTGACGATGAAGACCGCGTCGACCTCGCCGTCGGCAAGCAGATCCGCGTACCGCTCGTACAGGCGCGGGACGCCGAGCGTGTCCTTCGCCCAGGCCCGCTCGTCCGCGTCCGGGCTGCCCGCCGCGACCAGCGACACGCCCGGCAGGCGCCACGCGAGATTCTCCGCGTGGCGGCGGCCCATGCGCCCGATGCCGGCGATGCCGGCGCGCAGGATTTCCATCTAGAGCTCCACGATGCGGCGCTCGCGCCACGACGTCGTCGCCGCCTCGGCAAGCTCGAGCGCGGCAACACCGTCCGCGATCGTGGTGCGAGGCGCCGCCCCGCTCGCGAGCGTCTCGAAGAAGTGCGCCATCTCGTTCGCGTACGCGACCCGGTAGCGCTCCAGGAAGAAGTGCTCCGGCTTGTCGGCGGCGACGTGCTGCGCGGTCCACGCCACGACCTCCGTGGGCCGATGGTTGCCAGCCTGCAGCATGCCCTTGCTGCCCAGCACCTCGAAACGCTGGTCGTAGCCGTACGCGGCGCGGCGGATCGTGTTGATCTGTGCGAGGCGACCGGACTTCGTGCGGATCGTCACTGCGGTCGCGTCGACGTCGCCGGCCTCGCCCACCGCCGGGTCGGTGAGGCAGCTGCCGGTCGCGTGCAGCGTCGCCGCCTCGTCGCCGAGGATCCAGCGGAAGATGTCGAAGTCGTGGATCAGCATGTCCTTGAAGATGCCGCCGGACCGCCTGATGTACTCGACCGGCGGGGCACCCGGATCGCGGCTCGTGACGACCAGCATCTCCGGCGTGCCGATCTCGCCTGCGTCGATGCGCGCCTTCGCCGCCGCGAACGTCGGGTCGTAGCGTCGCTGGAAGCCGATCAGGCAGTGCACGCCGGCACGCTGTACCGCGTCGGCGCAGCGGCGCGCCCGCTCGAGCGAGAGATCGACCGGCTTCTCGCAGAAGATCGCCTTCCCTGCCGCGGCCGCGCGCTCGATCAGGTCGGCGTGCGTGTCGGTCGATGAGGCGATCACGACCACGCGTACCGCCCCGTCGGCGAACACGCCGTCGGTCGCTCCGACCGCAGCGCCGTGTTGCGCGGCGAGCGCGGCGGCGGCCTTCGCGTCCGGGTCGACGACGTACTTCAGGTGCGCCCCCGGCTGGCGCACGAGGTTGCCGGCGTGGATCTTGCCGATCCGCCCGGCGCCGAAGATTGCCACTTCAGTCATCGTAGTCTCCGCGGTAACGGTGTTCCTCGACGCTGGACTCGAGGCGGTAGGCCAGCGCGACGAACAGCGCCTGCCCGATGCACAGCGTGTTGGTGAGCGAGCGGAACGCGAACGCACTGCCCTCGTGGACGAGCAGCAGCGCGTGCGCGTGGCGGGCGAGTGGGGCCATCCGGCTGTCGGTCAGCACCAGCACCTTCGCGCCGCTCCTGCGCGCGTGGCGCACGCACGCCTGCGTCTCCTTGCCGTAGGGGGTGAAGCTGATCGCGATGACGGCGTCGCCCGGACCGATCGAGCGCACCTGCTCCATCACCATGCCTCCGGTGCCGTCGACAAGCTGCACGCGCTTCTCGATGTGCTGCAGCGCGTAGGTGATGTAGGCCGCCACCGGGTAGGAACGGCGCACGCCGACGACGTAGATGTGCTCCGCGCGCTCGAGCACGCCGACCGCGGCGGCGAACGACGCGTCGTCGAAGTCGCGGGCCAGCTCCGCGAGCCCGGCAGCGCTTGCGCCGATGAACTCGCGCGCCACCGCGCCCGGCGTGAGCGCACCGCGGCGCTCGGCGACCAGGCGGCGGATGCGCTGCTGGTACGTCGACTGCGGCGCGGCGCTCTCGGACCACTGGGTGCGGAACACCTGCTGCATCTGCGAGAAGCCCGAATAGCCGAAGCGCTGCGCGAAGCGCACCACCGCCGACGGGTGCACGCCGCAGCGCTCGGCGATGTCGCCGACACGGTCGACCATCAGGCTCGCGCGGTGCTGCTCGACGTAGCGGGCGACGCTCTTCAGCCGCGCGGGCAGCGTGTCGTAATCGGTCGCGATGCGCGCGATCAGCGCCTCGACCGGGTCGGCCGGGTTGGCCCTTGCCGGCGGCGGCAGCGCGGTCGGTGGCGCAACGCGGCGGCCCGGCGGCCGCGCACCCGCGCGCGTCTTCAGCGCGCGAGCATCCATTCGTGCGCCGGGTCGTTGCGGAAGTGCCAGACCCGCTTCGGCCCGGCCATCACGTTCAGGTAGTACGACTCGTAGCCGTACGGCACCACGACCGGATGATAGCCGCGCGGCACCATCACGACGTCGTGGTCCTCGACCGCGAGCGACTCGTCGAGCGAGCGGTCGTCGGTGTAGACGCGCTGGAAGGCGAACCCCTGCGGCGGATCGAGGCGGTGGTAATAGGTCTCCTCGAGCGAGCTCTCTTCCGGCACGCGGTCGGTATCGTGCTTGTGCGGCGGATACGACGACGAGTGTCCGGAAGGCGTGCGCACCTCGACGACCAGCAGGTGCTCCGCAGGGGCCGTCTGCGGCAGGATGTCGCGCACGTAGCGGGTGTTCGCACCCTGCCCGCGCACCGAGCGCGGAATCGTCGACGGCTCGATCAGGCGCGGCGGCAGCGCACCGCCGCCGGGGGCGCTGGCCACGCCGATCTCGGCGGGGGTCAGCGCCTCGATCGTCACGCCGGCACCATCGGGCGCGTAGACGGCGTAGGGCCCGCGCTCGTCGAAGACGCTCGCGCGACCCCCGATGCCGTCGAAACGCGCCGCACCGGTGTCGACGTTCACGCGCCCCGACAGCACGACGACGCAAACCTCGCGACCGGCGAGGTCGAGCACCTGGCGCTCACCGGGCGCGAGCCGATAGGCGGCGAAACCCACGTAGCGCCAGCCCGCGGAGGCCGGCGTCACCCGGACGATCTCGCGCGCGTCGTGGCGCGCCTTCACAAGGAGGCTCATGGCTAGCTCCTGTTCACACTAGGCCGCTCCGCGCTCGGCCGACTGCAGCGCGTCGACGATCCCGCGCAGATGGCGATAGCCCTTGTCGGCGTACGCGTAGCTCGGCGCGACCACCGGATCCTGCTCGGCCTCGACGACCAGCCAGCCGTGATAGCGGTGGCGATCCAGGATCCCGAGCAGCGCGGCGAAGTCGATCGCGCCGTCGCCGGGAACGGTAAAGGCGCCTGCGAGCACCGACTGCAGGAAGCTCCAGCCGCGATTGCGCGCCAGGCGGAGCACCTCGGGACGCACGTCCTTGCAGTGCACGTGGCAGACACGTGCGACGTGCTTGCCGAGCATGGCCACCGGGTCGCCGCCGGCGAACGCCATGTGCCCGCTGTCGAAGAGCAGCCCTACCTCCTCGCCGGTGACCGCAATCAGCCGATCGACATCCTCGGCTGCCTGCACGTACGCGCCCATGTGGTGGTGATAGGCGAGCCGCACGCCGCGGGTCAGCAGGTGCCGCCCGAACGCGGTGAGCCGCTCGCCGTAGGCGCGCCACGCGTCGTCGCGGAAGAACCGTGGCCGCTGGTAGAGCGGCTTCGGCCGCCCCTGGATGCTGTCGGCGACCTCGCCGTACACCATCACCGTCGCGCCGTTTTGCGCGAGCTTGTCGAGGTGCGGCGCCACCGCCGCGACCTCGTCCGCGACGCTGCGCCGCGCGAGCTCGCCCGAGTACCAGCCGGAGACGAGCGCGAGCCCGTGGCGGGCGAGGACGTCGCCCAGCGCGTTCGGGTCGCGCGGGAACTTGTTGCCGAGCTCGAAGCCTTCGTAGCCGATCGCCTTGCCTTCGGCGAGCGCCGTCTCGAGCGGGATCTCCCCGCCGAGCGAGGGCAGGTCGTCGTTGCTCCAGGAGATCGGGTTGATGCCGATGCGCACCTCGAGTCCGCGTGTCGTGGCTGTCATGGCTGTTGCCGTCGCTTGTCCTGTCCGTAACGCCGCCGTGCCGCGGCGACTTCCTCACGCTCCGACACTGCCGGCACCGCGACTTCCCACCAGCAACCACCGGCCTCGGTCGACCGTGACGGCGACGTGTCGATCGACACGACATAGGTGCGATCCGACTTGCGGGCGCGCGCCAGCGCCGCCTCGAGCTCGACGATCGAGCCGACGTGCTCGGCGTGCGCGCCTAGGGCCCGCGCGTGCGCGGCGAAGTCGATCGCCGGCGCCGTGCCGCCCCCGTCGACGCAGTCGTCGAGCAGATTGTTGAACGGCGCCCCGCCCACCGCCTGCTGCAGCCGGCTGATGCAGCCGTAGCCGCGGTTGTCGAGGACGACGATCGTGAGCTTGCGGCCGAGCATCACCGAGGTGGCGATCTCGGAGTTGAGCATCAGGTAGCTGCCGTCGCCGACGACGACGATCACTTCGCGCCCGGGGTGCGCCATCTTCACGCCGATGCCGCCGGCGATCTCGTAGCCCATGCACGAATAGCCGTACTCGACGTGATAGCCGCCCGGCACCGCCGTGCGCCAGAGCTTGTGCAGCTCGCCCGGCAGCGACCCCGCGGCGCAGACGACGATGTCATCGCGGGGCGAGTTCGCTGCGCTGCGCTGGATCGCGCCGATCACCTCGCCGTCGTAGGGCAACGGGACGTCGCGCACGCCGGTGATGTGCGATACCTCGTCGCGCCAGTGCTGGCCACGCTGCTGCGAGGCCGATTGCCACGCGACGTCGGCGCGCCAGCCGTCGAGCGAGCGCGACAGCGCCGCGAGCCCGCGACCCGCGTCGGCGCGCACCGGCACGCCGCGCCACTTGAGCGCGTCGAAGGCGTTGACGTTGATCGACACGAGCCGGGCCTGTGCGAACAACGAGTGCGAGCCGGTGGTGAAGTCCTGCAACCGCGTGCCGACCGCGATCACCACGTCGGCCTCGCTCGCCGCGTCGTTGGCGGCGGTCGCGCCGGTGACGCCGATCGCGCCCAGCTGCAGCGGGTGGTCCCACGGCAGTGCGCCCTTGCCGGCCTGCGTCTCCGCGACGGGCACGCCGTGCGCGTCGGCGAACGCACGCAATGCTGCCGTCGCCTGCGCATAGAGGACGCCGCCGCCCGCGACGACCAGCGGACGCCTGGCCGCGCGGATCGCCTCTGCGGCTGCGGCCACGTCTTCCTCGGCGGGCGGCATCGCGACGAA
>CAYQAF010000063.1:0-7888 GCA_964415375.1 uncultured Alcaligenaceae bacterium | reverse complement strand
ACGATGCGCGGCGATTCGCAAGGCACGGCGAAACTCGCGACGCCCACGCGCGGGCGCTGCTCGCGGTCCTGCCAGCCCACCTCCCACGCGGTCCAGTGGTCGGCGCCGCGGAACGGCAGCGCGCCGGACAAGCCGAGCGCGTCGCGCTGCGGCGCGCGCTCGACCGGATAGAGGAGCCCGGGGTCGTAGGCGTCCGGATAGTGCGTCGCCCGGCCGAGCGGCGAGTCGGGGATCGTGCCCACGGCTCGCCCTACTTGACGCGCCGCACCCGGGCGCCGACGCCAGCCAGCTTCTGCTCGATCCGCTCGTAGCCCCGGTCGAGGTGGTAGATGCGGTCGATCGTCGTCTCGCCTTCGGCGATCAGTCCGGCGATGACGAGACACGCGGAAGCGCGCAGATCGGTGGCCATCACGGTGGCCCCGGCGAGCCCCGGAACGCCGCGCACGATCGCGGCGCTGCCCTCGACCTCGATGTCCGCGCCGAGGCGTTTCAGCTCCTGCACGTGCATCATCCGGTTCTCGAAGATCGTCTCGGTGATCACGGTCGTCCCCTGCGCCACCGTGGCCAGCGCCATCATCTGCGCCTGCATGTCGGTCGGAAAGCCCGGGAACGGCGCGGTGCGCACGTTGAACGCCGCGAGCGGTCCGTCGCGGCGCACGCGCATCGTCGTCCCGTCGACGTCGATCGTCGCGCCGGCCTCGCGCAGCTTGTCCTGCACCGCGTCGAGCGCGTCGCATGCCGCGCCCTCGAGCGTGACGTCGCCACCGGCCGCCACGACGGCGGCCGCGAACGTGCCGGTCTCGATGCGGTCCGGCATGATCCGGTGCGAGGCGCCGTGGAGCGCGTCGACACCATCGATCACGATGCGGTCGGTGCCTGCGCCCGCGATACGCGCGCCCATCGCCACGAGACAGCGGGCGAGGTCGACCACCTCCGGCTCGCGCGCGGCGTTCTCGAGCACCGTCTGCCCCTCGGCGAGCGTCGCCGCCATCATCAGGTTCTCGGTGCCGGTCACTGTCACCACGTCGAACACGAACCGGGTGCCGACGAGACGCCGCGCCCGCGCGGCGATGTAGCCGTGCTCGAGGTCGATCTCGACGCCCATCGCCTGCAGGCCCTTCACGTGCTGGTCGACCGGCCGCAGCCCGATGGCGCAGCCGCCGGGCAGCGACACGCGCGCCTCGCCGCAGCGGGCCACGAGCGGTCCCAGCGCGAGGATCGACGCGCGCATCGTCTTCACGAGCTCGTAGGGAGCAAGCGGCCAGTCGATGCGGCCCGCGTCGAGCGTCAGCCGGTCGCCGTCGACCTGGCAAGCGACGCCCATCTGCGAGAGCAGCGTGCGCATCGTGCGCACGTCGTTCAACTGCGGGACGTTGGTGAGCAGGAGCGGCTCCGGCGCGAGCAGCGAGGCGCACAGGATCGGCAGCGCGGCGTTCTTCGCGCCCGACACGCCGATCGTGCCGGACAGGCGCGCACCGCCTTCGATGACCAGCTTGTCCATCGTGTGGGAGGGTTCTGCGCGCCGGTCAGCGCGCGGGAAAGGGAGGGCGACGGCAGGCGCCGGCGCGAAGTCGAGCTCGATCGTGTCCATGCGCCCAGCCTGACCCCGCCATCGGGTCCAGGCCGGGACGCGATCGTGTCAAACCGCGGGCGGATCGTGGCGAGGCGAAGGTCATCGCTTCACTGCTGCGACTGCGCGCGGGTCGCGGCGAACTCGGCCGGCGTCATCGTCAGCATCGAGAGCGCGTGAATCTCCTCGCGCATCCGGTCGCCGAGTACCGCGTAGACCATCTGGTGCCGTGCCACCCGGGACTTGCCCTCGAACTCGGCGCAGACGATCAGCGCCTCGAAGTGGTGGCCGTCACCGCGGACCCGGAGCTCGTCACAGGCGAGCGCTGCCGCGATCGACGCCCGGATCGAGTCGGGATTGACGGCGGGGGTTTCGTGCATGGCGAGGGCATCCGGCGAGCCGAAAGCGTCCATGGTACCGGATGCCCCGCGCGCGCCCGGCCTCCGGCGTCACGTGCGCAGTCGCCACCCGCGCCCGAGCAGCGCGAGCGTCAGCGCGGTGAGCGCGGCGCAGGAGCCCGCGACCACGGCAAGCGACAACCATGGCGAGACGTCCGAGCGGCCGAAGAAGCCGTAGCGGAACCCGTCGATCATGTAGAAGAAGGGATTGAGGTGCGAGGCGGCCTGCCAGAACGGCGGCAGCGAGTGGATCGAGTAGAACACCCCGGACAGGAACGTCGCCGGCAGGATGATGAAGTTCTGGAACGCCGCCAGCTGGTCGAACTTCTCGGCCCAGATGCCCGCGATCAGCCCGAGCGTGCCGAGGATCGCGCTGCCCAGCGCCGCGAATGCAAGCGCCCACCACGGAAACGGCATCGCGAGCACCGACGGCGCGAACCAGATCGTGACCAGGAACACGCCGAGCCCGACGACCAGGCCGCGCACCATCGCGCCCAGCACGTAGGCGGCGAAGAGCTCCCCGGGCGAGAGCGGCGGCAGCAGCACGAAGATCAGGTTGCCGGTGATCTTCGACTGGATGAGCGACGACGACGAGTTCGCGAACGCGTTCTGCAGCACCGCCATCATCACGAGGCCGGGCACGAGGAACGCGGTGTAGCCCACCGTGCCGTCGTAGACCGCGACGTGCGACTCGAGCATGTGCGCGAAGACCAGCAGGTAGAGAAGCGAGGTCAGCACGGGCGCGGCGATCGTCTGGAAGGAGACCTTCCAGAAACGCAGCAGCTCCTTGCGCAGCAGCGTGATCCAACCGGTGCCCTCGTGCGTCCGCATCAGCGTGCTCCCCCGGGCGCCGCGGCGCCCTCCCCTTTCATGATGCGCAGGAACACCTGCTCGAGGTCGGTCTCGGCGAGTGCGAGCGCCTCGATCACGATGGCCTCGGCACGAAGGTCCGCGAGCAGCCGCTCGAGCTCCGCGTAGCTCGCGAGCGCGATATGGAACACCCCTGACTCGCGGCGGAAGTCGCGGCCGGACCATGCCGACGGCAGCCGGTCGGCGGTGAGCCGCGCGGTGATCCCGGCGAACCGCGACAGCAGGTTCTGCGTGGTGTCGAGCGCGACGACGCGGCCGGCCTTGAGCATCGCGATGCGGCCGCACAGCGCCTCGGCCTCCTCGAGGTAGTGCGTGGTGAGGATGATCGTGTGGCCATCGCGGTTCAGCTTGCGCACGAACGCCCACAGGCTGCGCCGCAGCTCCACGTCCACGCCCGCGGTGGGTTCGTCCAGCACGATCACCGGCGGCTTGTGGACGAGCGCCTGCCCCACGAGCACGCGGCGCTTCATGCCCCCGGAGAGCGAGCGCATGTTGGCGTCCGCCTTCGCCGTGAGGTCGAGGTGGGCGAGGATCTCGTCGATCCACTCGTCGACGCCGGACAGTCCGAAGTAGCCGGCCTGGAAGCGCAGCGTCTCGCGCACGGTGAAGAACGGATCGAACACCAGCTCCTGCGGCACGACGCCGAGGGCGCGCCGCGCCTTGCGGTAGTCGGCGACGACGTCGTGGCCCATCACGCGCGCGGTACCGCGGTCGGCACGCGTCAGGCCGGCGAGGATCGAGATCAGCGTCGTCTTGCCCGCGCCGTTGGGCCCGAGCAGGCCGAAGAACTCGCCCGGCTCGACGACGAGGTCGACGCCGTCCAGCGCCTGGACGCTGCCGAAACGGCGCGTGATGCCGGACAGGGCGACGGCGGCCGCCGGCGGCGAAGTGGATTGCACGCGATCAGCCCTCCAGCAGCCGCGCCTCGGCAAGCGCGATCTCCTTCGGCCGGCCGAGCAGCACGACGACGTCGCCCGCCTCGAAGCGGAAGTCGGCTTCCGGAGGCCGCGACGGCATGCCGCGCCGGCGCACCCCCGTCACCTCGATCCAGCCGGCAAGGCCGAGCTCGGACAGCGTCCTGCCGACCGCGGCCGCGCGCTCGCCGAGCAGCACCGAATGCAGCCGCGGCTGCAGGTTCTCCGCGCCGTCGGCGGCGTCGGTCGCGCCGTGGTAGAAGCCGCGGAACAGGCTGTAGCGCTCCTCCCGGATCGCGCGGATGCGTGCCAGCACCCGGTTCAGCGGCACGCCGAGGACGAGCAGTGCGTGCGAGGCGAGCATCAGGCTGCCCTCCAGCACCTCGGGCACCACTTCGGTCGCGCCGGCCTTGACCAGCCGATCGAGGTCGGCGTCGTCGACGGTGCGCACGATGACCGGCAGATCCGGCCGCAGTGCCTGCACGTGCCCCAGGATGCGCAGGGCGGCGTGGGTGTCGGCGAACGTGACCACCACCGCGCTGGCCTTCAGCACGCCCGCGGCGATCAGCGCCTCGCGGCGTCCGGCGTCGCCGAACACCACCGATGAGCCCTCGGCCGCCGCCTCGCGCACCCGCTGCGAGTCGTTGTCGAGCGCCACGAACGCGATCTTCTCGCGCTCGAGCAGCCGGGCGAGGTTCTGGCCGCTGCGGCCGTAGCCGCACACCAGCACGTGCTCCTGGCGTGCGAGCGACGTCGAGGCGATCGCGGTGATCTGCGTCGCCCGCGCGAGCCAGTCGTTCGCGGTGAGCTTGCGCACGATCGGCTCGGCGAACTGGATGATGAGCGGCGCGGCGAGCATCGAAAGGACCATGGAGGCGAGCACGACCTGGACGAGTGCGGGCTGCAGGAGCCGCACTTCGGTCCCGAGCGCGAGCATCACCAGCGCGAGCTCGCCCGCCTGCGCGAGGTAGAAGCCGGTGCGCATCGACGAGGACAGCGGCGCGCCGAAGACGCGTGCCAGCGCGACGATCAGCGCCAGCTTGAACGCCACCGGCACGCCGAGGAGCAGGAGCACGAAGGGCCACTGCTCGAGCACCAGCTCGAGGTCGAGGCCCATCCCGACGGTCACGAAGAAGAGCCCCAGCAGCACGTCGCGGAACGGCTTGATGTCCTCCTCGACCTGCATCCGGTACTCGGTCTCGGCGATCAGCATCCCGGCGAGGAACGCGCCGAGCGCCAGCGACAGCCCCACGGCCTCGGTGAGCGTCGCGAGACCGAGCGTCACCAGCAGCACGTTGATCATGAAGAGCTCGGACGAGCGCTGCCGGCCGACCAGGTGGAACCAGGCGCGCATCGGCTTCTGGCCGAAGCGCAGGATCAGGAGCAGCGCGACGGCGCCCTTGAGCGCGGCGAGCCCGAGCGCCGCGGGCAGGCTCATCGCCTCGCGCGCGAGCGCCGGAATGACGATCAGGAAGGCCACGACCGCCAGGTCCTGGAAGAGCAGGATCGCGATCACGTCGCGGCCGTGCGGCGTGGCGAGCTCCATGCGCTCGGTCAGCATTTTCGAGACGATCGCGGTCGAGCTCATCGCCAGCGCCCCGCCCAGCACGAGGCCTTCGCGCCAGCCGAAGCCGGCGAGCGGCAGCACGATGAGTCCGGCGAGCGTGGTGATGGCGACCTGGGCGAGTCCCAGCCCGAACACCGCACGCCGCATGGACACGAGCTGGGGCAGGCTGAACTCGAGCCCCAGCGAGAACATCAGGAACACGATGCCGAAATCGGCGAGGTGGCGGATCGACGCGCTGTCCTCGACCCAGCCCAGCACGTGCGGGCCGACCAGGATGCCGGCGACGAGGTAGCCCAGGATCGGCGGCAGTCGGGCGAGCCGCGCGACGACCACGACCACGACCGACGCGCCGAGCAGGACGAGGATCGTGGCGAGCGTCGCGTTCATCGTCGATTCGAGCGTACGCGCGAGGCGCGTCGAAGCCACGCCAATCTAGCACGGAACCCGCGTCGTCCGTGACCGGCACCGCACGGGCCGGGCGCTATACTGCACAGGATGAACGACCGGCATCTGCCCCTGCTGCCCGTCGACGCGCCGCGCGCGCTCGCAATCGCGCGCGACGTGCTCGACACCGAGGCGCGGGCGATCGCGACGCTCGGCACCAAGCTCGGCGCGGCGTTCGTCGCCGCCGTGGGCATGGTCCTCAATTGCCACGGGCGCGTGGTCGTGTCGGGCATCGGCAAGTCGGGGCACATCGCAAGGAAGCTCGCGGCGACGCTCGCCTCCACCGGCACGCCCGCCTTCTTCGTGCACCCGGCCGAGGCCGGCCACGGCGACCTCGGCATGATCACGCCGGACGACGTGGTGATCATGCTGTCGAACTCCGGGGAGACCGACGAGCTCGTCATGCTCGCGCCGCACCTGCGCCGCGAGGGGGCGCACCTCGTCGCCATCACCGGCAACGAGCAGTCCTCGCTCGCGCAGGCCGCCGACGTGCACCTCGACGCCGCGGTCGACGCCGAGGCCTGCACGCTGGGGCTCGCCCCGACGGCGAGCACGACCGCGGCACTTGCGCTCGGCGACGCGATCGCGATCGCCGTCCTCGATGCCCGCGGGTTCTCGGCCGAGGACTTCGCCCGCTCGCATCCGGGGGGCTCGCTCGGCCGCCGGCTCCTCACCCGCGTCGAGGACGTGATGCGCAGCGGCAGCGCGGTCCCGACGGTGAGCACCTCGGCCACGCTGGCGGAGGCCGTGATCGAGATGAGCGGCAAGGGCATGGGCATGACCGCGGTCGTCGGCGGCGACGCGCGCGTCGCCGGCATCTTCACCGACGGCGACCTGCGCCGCGCGATCGAGCGCGGCGTCGACTTCCGCGTCGCGCGCGTTGCCGACCTGATGACCCGCGAGCCGCGGCGGATCGCACCCGAGCGCCTTGCGATCGACTGCGTGGAGACGATGGAGCGCGCACCCAAGGTCACCCAGTTGCTCGTCGTCGACGGCCGGGAACGGCTGGTCGGCGCGCTGCACCTGCACGACCTGTTCCGTGCGCGAGTGATCTGATGGACGCGGACATCCTGCGCCGCGCGCGGGGCGTGCGGCTCGTCACGTTCGACGTCGACGGCGTGCTGACCGACGGCCGCATCTACGTCGACGACCACGGCCGCGAGTTCAAGGCCTACCACGTCCAGGATGGCCTCGCGATGAAGATGCTCCTGCACGCGGGCATCGCGGTCGCCTGGATCACCGGCAGCAACGCGGAGTCCGTGCGCCATCGAGCGCACCTCCTCGGTGTCCACCGCGTGGCGCTCGGCGCGGAGCACAAGACGGCGCCGTGGGAGCACATCCGTGCGGAGCTCGGGGTCGCGCCCGAGGCCTGTGCGCACATGGGCGACGACCTCCCCGACGTGCCGCTCCTGGCTGCGTGCGGTCTCGCGCTCACCGTGCCGCACGCGCCCGACGCGGTGAAGCGCCACGCGCACTACGTCACGCGCCGCGACGGTGGGGCCGGCGCCGTGCGCGAGGCCACGGAGCTGATTCTCGCCGCGCAATCGCGGCTCGCCGGGGCCGAGGCCGCGCACGGCGCGCCCGCCCGCGGGGGCTAAGCGCATGCGCAGCGCACGCCGTTCGCTCGATCGCGTCGCCGGCTGGCTGCCGCTGCTGCTGCTCGGGGGGCTGGCCGCCCTCACCTACTGGCTGGATGCGCAGGTGCTCGATCCCGGACCGCGCCGGGACGGCAGCGGTCGCCACGACCCGGACCTGTTCGCCGAAGGCGTGCGTGCGGTCGAGCTCGACGCCGACGGCCGGCCGACGCAGACGCTTTCGGCTGCCGTGGCGCGGCACTACCCGGATGACGGCATGATGGAGTTCGAGCGGCCGCGGCTTGCAGTGACGCGGCCCGGCCAGCCTTCGTTCACGATCGAGGCGGACCGCGCACGGGTCTCCGGAGACCGGGAGAACGCCTACTTCGAGGGCTCGGTCCGTGCGGCGCGCGAGGCGGGACCGGAGCCGGGCGACGCCACGCGCATCTCGCTCGCGACCGAGTTCCTGCACGTGATCCCGAAAGCGGACCGGGCGCAGACCGACCAGCCGGTGACGATCGAGGAGGGGCGTGGAATAATCCGCGCGACCG
>CAYQAF010000062.1:5119-7968 GCA_964415375.1 uncultured Alcaligenaceae bacterium | reverse complement strand
CAAGTGCCTGCCGCTGCCCAAGGCCGAGGCGACGCGCACGTACGAGCTCTCGGCAGACGAGGCGATCCACAAGGTGAACGAGTGGGGCGGCCAACCGCTGCCGCTGTCCGCGACCGCCTATGCGAAGGGCGTGCTGCACGTTCGATTCTCCGGCGCCGCGCCCGCGGTCGAGTCGGCGTGCGCGAAGCTGGGTGGTGGCGCGGTGGACGACGGCGCCGCGTTCTGGAACTCCGTCCGCGAGCAGACGCATCCCCATTTCGCCGCGACGCGCCAGGCCGGCTCGTCGCTGTGGCGCCTGTCGGTGCGTTCCACGGCGCCCTACGCCGATCTCGCCGGCGAACAGCTGATCGAGTGGGGCGGTGCGCTGCGCTGGCTCGTCGGTGGCGAGCGCACCGACCCCGCACGGATTCGCGAGTGGGCGAAGGAGCAGGGCGGGCACGCGACGCTCTTCGCCGGCGCCGACAAGTCGGCCGGCGTGTTCCATCCTCTGCCTGCGCCCGTGCTCGCCCTCCACGAGCGGCTGAAGGCGGGGTTCGACCCGCACGGCATCCTCAACCCGGGCCGTCTCTACGCCTCGTTCTGATGCAGACCGATCTCGCCGCATTCATCAGGGACACGCCCGAGGGGCGCGAAGCCGACGCGATTCTCCGCCGTTGCGTCCACTGCGGCTTCTGCACCGCGACGTGCCCGACCTACCAGCTGCTCGGCGACGAGCTCGACGGGCCGCGCGGCCGCATCTACCTGATCAAGGAGGTGCTGGAAGGCAAACGCGCGACGGAAAAGACGCGCACCCACCTCGACCGGTGCCTCACCTGCCGCGCCTGCGAGACCACCTGCCCGTCGGGCGTCGAGTACGGGCGCCTGGTCGACATCGGGCGCCACGTCGTCGAGGCGCAAGTGCCGCGCAACGCGACCGAGCGCGCGACGCGATATGCGATCTCGCGGGGACTGCGCGCCTCGAAGCTGTTCGGGACGGCCGTGTTGCTCGGGCGCATGGCCCGCGGTTTCCTGCCCGAGGGGCTCGCGCGCAAGGTGCCGAAGGTCGCGGACGCCGGCACATGGCCGCCGGTACGGCACGCGCGCCGGATGCTGATCCTGCGCGGCTGCGTGCAGCCGACGCTCGCGCCGTCGATCGATGCGGCGATGGCGCGCGTGCTCGACCGCATCGGCATCAGCGCCGAGACGGTTGCCGGGGGCGGGTGCTGTGGGGCGCTGCCGTATCACCTCAACGAGCAGGACGAGGGCAGGGCGATCGCCCGTCGCAACATCGACGCCTGGTGGCCGGCAATCGAGCGCGGCGCGGAAGCCGTCATCGTGACCGCGAGCGGCTGCGGCGTGATGGTGAAGGACTACGGCCACCTGCTCGCGCTCGATCCCGCGTACGCGAAGAAGGCCGCGCGCGTCGCCGAGCTGGCCCGCGATCCGGTCGAGGTGGTGGGCGCCGAGTGGAAGGCGATCGCCAGGAAGGTGGCGATGGATCGCGGCAGCGTGCGCGTCGCCTTCCATCCGCCGTGCACGCTCCAGCACGGCATGAAGCTCAAGGGCCGCGCCGAGGAGTTCCTGCGCGCGATCGGCCACGAGCTCGTCTCCGTGCCCGACTCGCACCTGTGCTGCGGATCCGCGGGCACGTACTCGATGCTGCAGCCTGTGCTGTCCGAGCAGCTCAAAAAGAACAAGCTCGCCGCGCTCGCGACGGAGCGTCCGGCGGTGATCGCGACCGCCAACATCGGCTGCCAGGCGCACCTCGCGAGTGGCACGTCGCGCCCGGTGCGGCACTGGATCGAGCTCCTCGACGACAAGATGCTGGGGTCCCGGCACGCATGAACGCGGCGGCCGAGGGCCAGTCCCGAAGGGGCCGTCGCCGCGTGATTGCGCCGCGCCGACGCGCTGCGCATGCCGGCGCAAGCGGCCTGGGAAGGCGCGGGTAACGGTCGTGGGCGAAGCCGATACCGAGCGCGCGGCGCGGGTCGGTCGTGTCGACTACCGGCACTTTCTTGCCATCCCGACGCGCTGGATGGACAACGACAGCTACGGTCACGTCAACAACGTGACTTACTACTCGTACTTCGACACCGCGGTGAACGAGCACCTGATCCGCGTCGGCGGGCTCGACGTGGCGCGCGACCCGGTGATCGGCATCGTCGTCGAGACCGCCTGCACGTTCCACCGGTCGCTCGCGTTTCCCGAGGTGATCGACGCCGGGCTCAGAGTGACGAAGCTCGGCGGCTCGTCCGTGGTCTACGGGATCGGGCTGTTCCGGCAGGGCGAGGACGAGCCCGCTGCCACCGGTCGCTTCGTGCACGTGTGGGTCGACCGGGCGACGCAGCGGCCGGCCGGCGTGCCGTTGCGGATCCGCGCGGCGCTCGTGCCGCTCCTCGCGTGATGGTGCCGGCCGCAGCGGTCGCGTGCGCGCGCATGGACGCCGCCACGCGGAGCGACGCACGCGCGATCCTCGGCGCGTTCCTCGGCAGCGACGCGCACTATCTCGCTTCGTCCGGCGCCTATGGTGACGGCGGCCCACAGGCGCTCGATCGTGCGCTCGACCTGTTTCTCGCGCGGCGCGACGTCGGATTCGTGTGGCTCGCGCACGCGGACGAGGCAGGATCGCGGACGCCGGTCGGCGCATGCGTCGTCTGCTACGCGATCTCGACGTCGCGAGGCGCGCTCGTCGCGAAGCTCGACGACGTGCACGTCGCGGCAGGCTGGCAGGGACGGGGTGTCGGCCGCGCGATGCTGGTCGCGCTGTTCGACGCCCTGCGGCGTGAAGGAGTCACCCGTATCGACTGCGCCTGCCACCGCGACAACGCGGGCGCCTGCCGCTACCTCGATTTCGGCAACCTGCCCATACC
>CAYQAF010000062.1:1220-5109 GCA_964415375.1 uncultured Alcaligenaceae bacterium | reverse complement strand
GGGCGCCTGGCGTTTCTACGAGCAGCTCGGGTTCCGGCCGCTCGACGAGGAACGCATCGCGCTGCTGATATGAGCCGCCTGTTCGGAGTGATCCCTGCCGCCGGCGGCGGCTCGCGCTTCGGCACGGGCACGCCGAAACAGTACGCGACACTCGCCGGTGCGCCGCTGCTCGCGAAGACGCTCGACCGGCTGCAGGCCGGCCTGCCGTTCGAGCTGGTCGTCGTCGCGATCGCCCGCGACGATGCCCATTACGAGCACGTGATCGGCGCCCGCCAGGGGGTAGTCGCCGTCCGCTGCGGCGGCTTGACGCGCGCAGCAACGGTCAAGGGGGCCCTCGAAGCGCTCGCGGACCGCTGCGCGGACGACGACTGGGTGCTCGTGCACGACGCGGCACGCCCGTGCGTGCCCAGGGCGGCGTTGCTGCGCCTCATCGCGCAACTCTGGGACGATGCCGTGGGCGGCCTGCTGGCGATTCCGGTGGCGGACACGTTGAAGCGGGCCGACACGATGGCGGGAGTCGACGCCGAAGCCCCGCGCGTGCTCGCGACCGAGGACCGCTCGGAGCTATGGCGTGCCCAGACGCCGCAGATGTTCCGCTATCGAGTGCTGTGCCAGGCGTTCGCCGGCGTCGATGACGCTACCGTCACCGACGAGTCGCAGGCGGTCGAGCGGCTGGGGCATCGCCCGCGGCTCGTGCCGGGCAGCCCGGCCAACCTCAAGGTGACGTGGCCCGACGATCTCGCATTGGCAGCGGCGATTCTCGCCGCGCAGGAAACGGAGGACACCTGATGCAGATGCGCATCGGCAACGGCTTCGACGTGCACGCGTTCGCGGCGGGACGGCCGCTCGTGATCGGTGGCGTCGCGATCCCGTTCGACCGGGGACTCGCGGGCCACTCCGACGCCGACGTGCTGCTGCACGCGATCGCCGACGCGATCATCGGGGCGCTCGCACTCGGCGACATCGGCGTCCACTTCCCGGATACCGATCCGCGCTGGAAGGGCGCCGACAGCAGGATGCTGCTGCGCCACGTGGTCGCCCTCGCCCGCGAGCGTGGCTACGTGGTCGGCAACGTCGACGCGACCGTCGTCGCGCAACTCCCGCGGTTGCGGCCGCACGTCGACGCGATGCGCGGCAACATCGCCGCCGATCTCGGCTGCGACCCGAGCGCGGTGTCGGTGAAGGCGACGACGACCGAGCGCCTTGGCTTCACCGGCCGCGAGGAGGGCATCGCCGCGCTCGCGACCATCCTGCTCGTCAGCCCTTGAGCGGCAGGGACACGCGCGCGATGGTGCCGCCACCTTCGCGCGGCAGGAGGTCGAACCGGCCGCGGTGCAGGCGCGCAATGCGGTCGACGATCGCGAGTCCGAGGCCAGCGCCGGCGGCACCGTCGCTGCGCGCCCGCGAGTCGTCGGCGCGCGTGAACGGCTGCTTCAGCCGTTCGACGTCCTCGGGCCGCACGCCCGGTCCGCGGTCGGCGATGTCCATCACCGCCTCGCCAGCACGCTCCGAGATCGTGATCTCGACGGGCGGGGCACCGTAGGCCAGGGCGTTGTCGACGAGGTTGGCCACGAGTCGGGCGATCGCCGTCGGGCGCAGCGGCAGCGCGGCGACGTGGCCGGCGACGAGCGAAACGTCGTGGCCGGCCCTGCGGTAGCGCTCCACTACGGGAGCGACGATGGCGTCGAGCGCGCGGGCCTCCATCGCGATGCCGTCCTCGCCCCGAGCGAAGTCGAGGAACTGCCCGATCACACGATCCATTTCCTCGATGTCCGCGATCATGCCCTCGCGCGTCGGTGGGTCGGCCTTCGCGAGCTCGATGCCGAGGCGCAGGCGCGCGAGCGGCGTCCGCAGGTCGTGGGAGACGCCGGCGAGCAGTAGGGCACGGTCCTTTTCGATGCGGCGCAGGTTGGCGAGCATCGCGTTGAAGCCGCGGTTGACCGCGGCGATCTCCGAAGGGCCGCTCTCGGGCAACGGCGGCGGCGTCTCGCCGCGGCCGACGCGGTCGACGGCGGCGGACAGGTCGCGCAGCGGCCGCGCCAGGTGCCGGGCGAACAGGAACGCGGCGAGGACCAACGCGAGCGCAAGCGACACGCTGATCGCCAGCGCGCGGGTGGGCTCGCCCTCGGTCTGCGGCCGCGGCGGCAGCGGGAAGCCGATCCAGTAGGCGGCGTCGCCGGCCGGCAGCCGTACCCACATCGCCTGCGCTCGCGGCTGCACCCGTATCTCCGTGCCGGGACCGAAGGCCTCCACGAGCCGGCTCTCGATCTGCGCGAGAACCGGCAGGTAGGCCGCGAGCGGCCCGGTCTGCGGGTCGCTCGCACTGTCGCTTTCCCGACCCGGCCCGAAACGGGGGCCCGGGCCGTCGCGCTCGATGGGCCGGTCCGGTCCCGCGCCGTCGCGGCCGGGGCCACGCATCATCGATCCCGATCCCGCCCGCCAGCCTCCGGGGCCGAAGCCCGACGGTTCGCGCTCGTCGGCGGCGACGATCCGGACCCGGTACTGCCGCGACAGCCGCTGCAGCGATTCGCGGCGGTCCTCCGGTCCCAGGTTTTCCAAGGCGCTCCGCAGCGACTGCAGCTGGACGATCCTGTTCTCGGCGAAGTGCCGCACCTGCATCGCCGCCCGGTCCTGCCGGAACAGCAGGATCGTCGCTACCACCGCGACGGCCAGCGTACCGATCAGTACGAGCGCGAGGCGCCCGAAGAGTGACCCGGGCCAGAGCTTCACGTCAGCGCTCGTCCTTCGTGTCGCTCTCGGGCACGTAGACGTAGCCGAAGCCCCACACGGTCTGGATGTAGCGGGGCGCGGACGGGTCCGGCTCTACCAGTTTGCGCAGGCGCGAGACCTGCACGTCGATCGCGCGGTCGAACACTTCGTGGTCGCGACCGCGTGCGAGCTGCATCAGCTTCTCGCGCGCGAGCGGCTGGCGCGGGTGGTCGAGGAACGCCCGCACCAGCGCGAACTCGCCGGTGGTCAGGTGCGTCGTCTCGCCGTCCTTCGCGAGCGTGCGCGCCGCGAGGTCGAGCACGAACGGCCCGAACGGCACGGTCCCTTCGCTGGAGGGCGTCCCCGGTGCCGCCCGGTTGCCCTGCCGCCGGAGCACGGCGTGGATGCGCGCCACGAGCTCGCGCGGATTGAACGGCTTCGGCAGGTAGTCGTCCGCGCCCATCTCGAGGCCGACGATGCGGTCGACCTCCTCGCCCTTGGCGGTCAGCATGATGATCGGCACGCGCTCGCCGGCTCCGCGCAGCCGCCGGCACACGGCGAGCCCGTCCTCGCCCGGGAGCATCAGGTCGAGGACGACCAGGTGCGGTGGGTCGCGCTGCAGCCACTTGTCGAGCTCGCGCGCGTCGGGGAGCGCCCGCACGTCGAAGCCCTGCTCGCCCAGGTAGCGCGTGAGGAGGTCGCGCAGGCGCACGTCGTCGTCGACGACGAGGATGCGCGTGGTGGCGGTGCGGGTGTTCATGTCACGAATTGAAACGCGTGCCGCCCCGTCGGGGAGCGCCGCAGTTGTTGCAAATTGTAACGGCGGGGTCCCTGCGCAACGAGCCGTTGCAATCGGCGGCTGAAAATCGCGGAATCCGGGCGGAGAATCCGCATCCAACGGCTGAGTCGCCCAACTTCGAGGGTGACCGCAGAGCCGCCCCCGCCACGACCTCGAAAGGATGCACCATGTCGAACCAAACGCTCCTACGCCGTACCCGTCAAGCCGCGCTCGCGTCGGCGCTCTTCGTCGCCCTTGCCGGGGTCGCCTCGGCGGATCCCGGTACGCGCGGCGGCATGCGCGGCCCCGGTGGGCCGCACGGTGCGTCGATCGAGGCGGCCATTGCCCACGTCACGGCCCGGCCCAAGCAACAGCAGGTCGTGGCGGCGGCCACGAACGCGC
>CAYQAF010000062.1:0-1210 GCA_964415375.1 uncultured Alcaligenaceae bacterium | reverse complement strand
CGTCAAGGACCAGCTGGCGCTGAACGCCGACCAGCAGCAGATGTTCGACAGCGCGGTCGCCCAGAACCGGGCGGCGCGCGAAGCCGGGCGTACCGAGATGATTCGCGTGCGCGACGCGATGAAGGCGGAACTCGCCAAGCCCGAGCCCGACCTCGCGGCCGTGGCCGCGATCGCCGACGCCGCGCGGGTGAAGGGACAGGCGGAGCGCCTCAAGGCACGTGGCAATTGGCTCAATCTCTACGGCACGTTTACCGTCGCGCAGAAGCAGGTCGTGCGCGACCATCTGGTGCAACGCCTGGCGCGTCAGGAGGCCCGGCACGAGAAGATGAAGGCGCGCTTCGGCGACAAGGGCTGACGCGCCCATCCGCGAGGAAACCCCAGTGGGCCGGCATTCGTGCCGGCACTTTTTTTTTGCGACTCCGGAGTCGCCGCTCGCCGGTGATATGCAATGGCTTCTGATAGCATGAATCTATCATAATGTTAATCACAATGGATTGGACTTATGTGTCTCGTGCTCCTACGATGTCCTGGTGGCAAGAGTCGTGCATGCCGATCCGGCGTATGGCAAGGACGTCGCGGAAGCCCTGGGCAACTTGGCGCAGTGAGGGACAGATGAAGGCGATACTGATTTCCGGAGAGAAGCGTTCCATCGAGGCGATCGACGTCGACGGCCTTGAGGCGATTGCCAGGCTGATCGGATTCGACACGATCGACTCCGATGCGGTGGGGGCGGACGGGGACCGCCTCTACTTCGACGAGGAGTGCTTCCTGCGTGGGACGGGTGGACGCTTCCAGGTCGACAACCTCATACCGATCTCGGGCAAGGCGGTCATCGTCGGCACGACGGGCGATGGAACGGTGCTTCGCGACGCGGCGACGGATCTCGGGAGCCTGCGCGAACGCGTCAGGTACCTTTGACCCGGCGACGGCGCGCAGCTAGCGAGCCCGTCCCGCTCTGACGAACTCGACCGACGCCTGGAACAGCGGCAGATCCTTCTCGTAGTCCGCCGCGTCGGCCCGGTCGATCTGTATCCACTCGCGCGTGGTAGCCACGCCGCGGGGCTGGAACGCGACGACGTTCTCGCGCGAGAATTGGAGCTCAGACGCGGTGGCAGCAGGCAGCCGCAGGCCGATGCCGTTGCCGCTGATGCAGGCAAACATCCTGTCGGAGACGAAATAGGCGTCGAGGCCGCTGATCGTCCTGGCGCTC
>CAYQAF010000061.1:0-8053 GCA_964415375.1 uncultured Alcaligenaceae bacterium | reverse complement strand
CGCCTGCGTTGGCGGTGGTCTCGAGGCCCAGCTTGCGCGCCGAGTAGCTGCCGAGGAAGTAGCCCGCGAGTACGCCGCCCTGCACGACCTCGCGAGCCGCGGTCGCCACGCCTTCGCCGTCGAACGGCGCGCTGCCGCGCGCCCGCGGCAGGTGCGGTTCCTCGCGGATCGAAACGTCCGGGGAGAACACGGCCGTGCCCAGCGCATCCAGCAGGAACGACGCTTTGCGGTAGAGGCTCCCGCCGGACACCGCGTGCACGAAGCTGCCGATCAGGTCCGCGGCTTCCGGCGCCTCGAACAGCACCGGGCATTCGACGGTGCCCAGCTTGCGGGCGTTGAGCCGGCGCGCCGTGCGCTCGCCAGCGATGCGTCCGACCGCCGCGGCGGGCATGAGCTCTCCCGGCACGCGCGACGCCGTGTACCAGTAGTCGCGTTGCATCGCGCCGCGATCCTCGCCGATCACCGAGCAGTCGATGTGGTGGCGGGAGCCACGCCACCCGCCCATGAAGTCGTTGCTGTTCGCGTAGACGAACTCCGACTCGCCGCGCGAGACCGTGGCGCCCTCGCTGTTGACGAGGCGCGGATCGACGGCGAGCGCCGCGCGCTCCGCTTCGCGGCCGAGCGCGATCGCCTCGTCGACGGTCAGCGGCCACGGGTGATAGAGATCGAGCTCCGGCCACGCACGCGCGAGACGCGCCGGATCGGCGAGCCCGGCGCAGGGGTCCTCGGCGGTGAAGCGCGCGATCGCGACGGCCTTCTCCACCGCGGCGCGGATCGAGGCGTCGCCGAAGTCCGCGGTCGAAGACTGGCCGCGCCGCTGACCAACATAGACGGTCACCGTGATGCCCTTGTCACGGTTGTACGCGATCGTCTCCACTTCGCCATGGCGCACGGTGACACTCTGGCCGACGGCCTGCGACACCTCGGTCTCGGCGGCAGTCGCACCACCGGAGCGGGCCGCGGCAAGGATGGCCGCAGCCACCCGCTCGAGCTCGGCGGTGGCGACCGGAAACGGATGCTCGCCGGACGGGCTGGCGGCGACCACGGGCGCGGCGGCCGCGGTGGCGCGGGATGGTGCGGTCATCGACGGACTCTACTCCGGAAGCGCATTCGCAGGATCGGCACGGCGAAGCGCGGACAGGGCGTGGGCTATCGGGCGTGGGCTATGATAACAAAGCGGGTTTGCTCTCCTGCATCCGCTCGCCCGCCACCCTCGACCGATGATGATGCCTCGCCGCGACGACCACGACAGCGCGCCGCCCGCAAACGATGCGCCGCCGTCGAAGACCAGGCGCAAGCAGGCGATGCACGATTTGCAGGACCTCGGCGAGGCCCTGGTGGCGCTCGACCCGCCGCGGCTTGCCGCGCTCGAGCTCCCCGAGCGCCTCGCCGAGGCGATCGCGCTCGCGCGCCGCATCACGAAGCACGAGGGACGCCGTCGGCAGATCCAGTTCATCGGCCGGCTGATGCGCGACATCGATCCCGGGCCCATCCGCGCCGCGCTGTCCTCGATCGCCGCGGTGTCGCACGAGGATCGGGCACGGTTCGCGGCCGCCGAGCAATGGCGCGACCGCCTGCTCGCCGAGGCGGCGGCGCTCGCCGAGTTCGTCGTCCTGCATCCCGGCGCGGACCGTGAGGATCTCGCGCGGATGATTCGCGATGCCCGCGCGGAGCGCGCGGATGGACGCCCGCCGCACCGCTTCCGCGCGCTGTTCCGCCTCGTCGCGCGCACGCTCGAGGCCACCTGACGCGTTGGCCGCTCGACCTGCACGCCCCGTCGACCCCCCCTGCTCCGCGAGACTGCGATGAACGAATCCCGAGCCCTCAAAGTCGGACTGGTGTCGATCTCGGACCGTGCCTCCACGGGTGTCTACGAGGATCTCGGCATCCCGGCGTTGCGCGACTGGTTCGCGCAGGCGCTCACGACCCCGTGGACGATGGAAACACGGTTGATTCCCGACGAGCAGGCCGTGATCGAGCGCACGCTGATCGAGCTCGTGGACGTGGCCCTTTGCGACCTCGTGCTGACGACCGGTGGCACCGGCCCCGCCCCGCGCGACGTGACCCCCGAGGCCACGCTCGCCGTCGCGCACAAGGTGATGCCGGGCTTCGGCGAGCAAATGCGCCAGATATCGCTGCACTACGTGCCCACGGCGATCCTCTCGCGCCAAGTCGGCGTGATCCGCGGGCGCGCGCTGATCCTCAACCTGCCGGGGCAGCCCAAGGCGATCCGCGAGACGCTCGAGGGCGTGCGTGACGCCGACGGCAACGTCATCGTGCACGGCACGTTCTCGGCGGTGCCGTACTGCATCGACCTGATCGGTGGGCCCTACGTCGAGACCCACGAGGCCGTCTGCCGCGCCTTCCGGCCGAAGAGCGCGAAGCGTCCGGCCGGCTGATCGCGCCGCTCGCGCCCCCCACCGTCGTGGTGGCGAGCGCGGCCGTCGTGTGCTTCGCCGCGGTGGCGATCGCGGCGCGGCTGCGGCCATCCCCGGCCCGCGATCAGCGCGCGGGCCCCTGGTCGGTGCCCTGTTTCGCTCCCGAACGCGTCACCCAGAGGCTGCCGACCATCGAGATCGCCAGCACCGTGAAGACCACGGCGAGCGCGAAGCCGATCGGGATCTTGTAGACGTCGAGCAGCAGCATCTTGATCCCGATGAACACCAGGATGAACGCGAGCCCGTACTTGAGCAGGTGGAAGCGAGCGGCGAGATCCGCGAGCATGAAGTACATCGCGCGCAGGCCCAGGATCGCGAACACGTTCGAGGTGAGGACGATGAACGGATCGAGCGTCACCGCGAAGATCGCCGGAATGCTGTCCACCGCGAAGATCACGTCGGTGATCGCAATCATCACCATCACGACGAAGAGCGGCGTGTAAGCCCGGCGCCCGTCCTGCGTGACGACGAAGCGTTCCCCGTGGTAGGTCGGCGTGATGGTGATGTGCCTGCGCAGCCAGCGCAGCACCGGGTTCTTCTCCAGGTCCGGCTCGGCCTCGGCGAAGAACAGCATCTTGATGCCGGTGAGCAGGAGGAACGCACCGAAGACGTACAGGATCCAGTGGAACTTGGCGAGCAGCCACGCGCCGATCAGGATCATTGCCGCACGCAGCACGATCGCGCCGATGATGCCCAGCACCAGCACGCGGCGCTGGTAGATCTCGGGCACGCCGAACGCCGTGAACAACATCAGGAACACGAAGATGTTGTCGACGGCGAGGCTCTTCTCGATCAGGTAGCCGGTGAAGAATTCTGCGGCGATCCGGTTGGCAACCTCCCGTCCCTGATTGCCGTCGACGTACCACCACAGCCAGGCGTTGAACACCAGCGCGAGCGCCACCCAGGCAAGAGACCAGAGCAGCGCCTCGCGGAAGCCGACCTTCTTTGCGCCTTTCGCGTTGAGCACCACGAGGTCGACGATCAGCGCGACGACCACGAGCGCCGCGAAGCCCACCCACATCGCGGGTGTGCCGATGGTGGTCAGCATGGGGGATTACCTTGTTGTTGTCAGGTTCGGCTCCCCGCGGCGAGGGCGCGCGGACAGATGCCGCGCATTGTACGGCGGAGCCCCGCGTCGGCTCCCCGGCGGCGAAAAAACGCCTCGCGCTCGCGTGGCGTCGAACGGGGCGCCCCGAGGGCGTCCGTCACTTGACGTTCAGGATCTTCATCGCCTTGGCGAGCGTGTCGACCGACTCCTGGTGCTTGCCGGCCTTGTGCAGCGCCTCGCCTTCGGCGCGGTACTTCTTCACCTCGTCCATCTGCGACGCGGAGAGCTGCGGCTTCGTCGCCAGCGCTTCGTCGATCTTCTTCATGTCCGCGGGGCAGTGGAACGCCATCGCGGAGCCGGCCGCGAGATACGCCGCGGCGAACAGGGCGAGCTTGCGCATAAGTGCATCCTTGGGTGGGCCGGACGACCGGCGGACGACGATTCAACAACGAAAATCGGCAGAGCGCAATGCTACAGCCCGCCCCTCGCTGCCCGCGCCGCCGGGTCCTGGCGGTAGAAGCGCCGGAACTGCTCGTAGACCTCCGGGTAGTCGTGTTGGAGGAGCGCGGGCTCCGAGAAGAACACTTCTGAGAGCACCGCGAAGAACTCTCCGGGGTTCTCGGCGGCGTAGGGGTCGATCGCGGTCTGCTCGCCCCGCTCGACCCGCGCGGCGAAGTCGTCGAACGCGGCCCCGAGCACCGCGGTCCACGCCTCCGGCGCCATGTCCGCCGGCAGCGGCGGGCACCCGTTGGCATCGCCCGACTGCATGTCGATCTTGTGGGCGAACTCGTGGATGACGAGGTTCATGCCCGCCGACTCCCAGTCGGTGGCGGCCACGACGTCCGGCCAGGAGAGCACCACCGGGCCCCGCGGCATCGCCTCGCCCGCGAGCGGCTCGTCCATGGTGTGGACCACGCCCGCCTCGTCCTCCCACTCCCATCCCGGCACGAACTCGTCGGGGTAGACGACGATGTTCTCGAACCCGTCGTAGAGCGAGAGGTCGAGGTGCAGCACCAGCACGCAAGCCTGCAGCGCGATCACCACGCGCTGCAGCGGCGTGACCTCGTGCCCGCGCGCGCCGATCACACCCTTCGCGTCCAGGAACAGCACGCAGAGCTCGCGCAGGCGCGCCTGCTCGTCCTCGGTGTAGATGGCGAGGAACGGCAGCATCTCCAGCGCCTCCCGCCACAACCCCTCGGGGATGTCCGCCGAGGCGAGCACGCGCCGCCTGCGCCAGTTGCGCAGCGCGTCGAAAACCATCGCCTACTTGTCCTCGAGCGGCGCTTCGTCGCCGGGCGAGACGTCGATTGCCGGCGTCGAGCCCAGGAGTCGCGCCGCATCGGCCGCCGGCAGCGCCTCGACGTCGCGGAGCTTGCGTGCGATGGTGGTCGTCTTGCCGCGCGCCTCGTCCAGCGTGTTGCTCGCCTCGTCGAGCTTCTTCTTCGCGCGGGCCAGTACGTCGCCGAACTTGCCGAACTCGGTGCGCACCGCGCCGAGCGTGCGCCAGACCTCGGCCGAGCGCTGCTCGATCGCGACGCTGCGAAAGCCCATCTGCACGATGTTGAGGAGCGCGAGGAAGTTGGAGGGGCCCGTGAAGATCACGCGGTGCTCGCGCTGCAGCTCGTCGGCGAGCCCGGGGCGCGCCATCATCTCGGCGTAGAGGCTCTCGGTCGGCAGGTACAGGAACGCGAAGTCGCTGGTGTGCGGCGGGGCGATGTAGCTCGCGCGCACGGTGCGGGCCTGCTGGCGCAGGAACGTCGACAGGCCGCGTCGCGACGATTCGGCGGCCTCGAGGTCGGAGCGCTCGAGCGCGTCCTGCAGCCGTTCCCACTCCTCGACCGGGAACTTGGCGTCCACCGGGATCCAGCACGGCGGCTCGTCGGCCGGCGCGGGCATGCGCAGCGCGAACTCGACGCGCTTGCCGGTCCCGGGCACGGTCTCGACATTGGTCGCGTACTGGCCGGGCGTCAGCACCTCGGCGAGCAGCGCGCCCAGCTGCATCTCGCCCCACGTGCCGCGCTTCTTGACGTTGGTCAGCACGCGCTTGAGATCGCCGACGCCGGTGGCGAGCGTCTGCATCTCGCCCAGGCCCTTGTGCACCTGCTCCAACCGGTCCGAGACGAGCTTGAACGACTCGCCGAGGCGCGTCTCGAGCGTGGCCTGCAGCTTCTCGTCGACGGTCGCGCGCATCTGCTCCAGCTTCTGCGCATTCTCGTTCCGCAGCAGGTCGAGACGTTGCTCGAGCGTCTGGCGCACGGCCTCGAGCCGGGTCTCGCTCGCCTCACGGAGCTTGCCCAGCTCGGCAACCGTGGTCCGCGCGCCCTGCTTCTGCGCCTCGTCGGCATTGCGCAGCTGCTCCTGCGTGAGCCGGGTGAAGTCCGCGAGGCGGATGCCGAAATCCTGCAGCTGCCCGGAAGTCGTCCCGGTGAATTGCCCGATGCGCTCGCCGACCTCGGTGCGCAGCCCCTTCGCAACCTCGAGGTTCTCGCGGCGGCTCTCGGCGAGATCCTGCTTCAAATCCCGTTCCAGGTCTTGGCCCTGCGCCTTCAGTACCGCGACCTCGGTGCGCAGCGTGTCGAGCGCCGCCACCGTCTCGGTGCGGCCGTTGGCGATCGCACGGAGCCGCCCGAGAGCGATCGCCAGCAGTACCAAGGTCACGACGACCATCGCGCCCACGGCGAGCGCGATCCAGAGCATGAAATCCGGCATGCAGGAAGTTTACACGCCGGGCACTTGTGGCTGCCGCGGCGCATGCCGCACACCGAGCCGCAGAAAGACGAATCGCGCGCCAGGATTCCCCTTGCGCGAGGGCGCGATCGGACGCATCTTGAGCGAAATAGGTCCTGACTCCAATGACACTCTCGGCCACCCCTGCCCGACACCCGCGCCCGCCGGCGGTCGCCGGCATGTTCTACCCCGGCGATCCGGCAGCGCTCGCCCGCGAGGTGGAGGATGCCCTCGCCGGCGCGCGCCGGCTGGCCGGTGCGGCGCCCAAGGCCCTGATCGTGCCGCACGCGGGCTACGTCTACTCGGGTCCGATCGCGGCGAGCGCCTATGCCGCGCTCGCGCCGGCGCGCGACTCGATCCGCCGCGTCGTGCTGCTCGGACCCTGCCACCGCGTCGCAGTGCGCGGGCTCGCGCTGCCGTCCGCCGATGCGTTCGACACGCCGCTCGGCCGCGTGCCGATCGACCTCGAGGCCGTCGCCGCATTGGCCGGCTTGCCGCAGGTCGGCGTCTCGGGCGCCGCCCACGCACAGGAGCACTCGCTGGAAGTGCAGCTGCCGTTCCTGCAGCGCATGTTGCGCGAATTCGCCATCGTCCCGCTCGCGGTGGGCGATGCGTCCGCCGACGAAGTCGCCGACGTCCTCGACCGGTTGTGGGGCGGCCCGGAAACGCTGATCCTGATCTCGTCGGACCTCTCGCACTACCACCGCTACGACGACGCTGCGCGGATCGACCGCGCGACCGCCGCCGCGATCGTCGCGCTCGACCCGGCGCTCGACCACGAGCAGGCGTGCGGGGCGACGCCCATCGCGGGACTCCTCACCGTCGCGCGCAGGCGTGGCCTCACCGCCGAACTGCTCGACCTCCGCAACTCCGGCGATACCGCAGGCGATCGCAGCCGGGTCGTCGGCTACGCGGCATTCGCGTTCTTCGAGCACTGAGTGGCAATGGCAAGCGAACACGACAGCCACAGGGGCCAGGCGCTGATCCGCATCGCCCGCGGCTCGATCCGCGAAGCGTTCGGTCTCGCGCCGTGGCCGCGCGCGGACGCCGACTGGCTCGCCGAACCCGGTGCGACGTTCGTGACGCTGCGGCAGGGCGACGACCTGCGGGGCTGCATCGGCTCGCTGGAGCCGCGGCGCGCGCTCGCCGAGGACGTCGCCGCCAATGCCCGTGCCGCGGCGTTCGCCGACCCCCGCTTCGCGCCGCTTCGCCACCGCGAGCTCGAGGTCACGTCGATCGAGGTGTCGCTGCTCTCGCGGTCCGAGCCGCTGCCATTCGCGACGGGCGATGAGCTCTTCGCGCAGGTCGTCCCCGGAGTCGACGGCATCGTGCTGGAGGCCGGTGGCCACCGTGCAACGTTCCTGCCGCAGGTGTGGGACGTGCTGCCCGATCCGCGCGACTTCTTCGGCGAGCTCCTGCGCAAGGCGGGGCTGCCCGCATCGCACCCGCTCGAGCGCTGCCGGGTGCTGCGCTACCGCGTGCAGAAGTGGAGCGAGGTGGAGTGGAGCGAAGTGGAGACGTTCCGATGACCGTTCCGGAATCGCAATACGCCGCCCGCTGGTGGCACATGCTGCCCGATGGCCGCATGCAGTGCGACCTCTGCCCGCGCGACTGCAGGCTGCACGAGGGCCAGCGAGGACTCTGCTTCGTGCGCAAGCGCGAAGGCGAGCGGATGCTCCTCACCACGTACGGCCGCTCGTCCGGCTTCTGCGTCGACCCCGTCGAGAAGAAGCCGCTGTTCCACTTCCTGCCGGGCAGCGCCATCCTGTCGTTCGGCACTGCCGGCTGCAATCTCGCGTGCAAGTTCTGCCAGAACTGGGACATCTCCAAGTCGCGCGAG
>CAYQAF010000060.1:0-8071 GCA_964415375.1 uncultured Alcaligenaceae bacterium | reverse complement strand
GGGCTCCGAAGTCGGCGTTGTGCTCCATGTCGCATCCTTGCGCGTCGTCGCGCGACTCGTCTACATCGCCTGGTCCGTGCCCGCCCTTGCCGATCCGCGGGCACTTCCCCGACACTACATGCCGGCTGCGAAGGCCGCTACCCCCGAGACGAAGCAGGAGCCGCCCCTGGAACCAACGCCGACGCACATCGACCCGCGCATCTATGCGCTCTACGACGAGTATTGCCACGGCCGCATCGACCGCCGCGAGTTCATGAAACGCGCAAGTGCCCTCGCCGTCGCCGGGGGCTCGGCGCTGGCGATGGCGCAGGCGCTGCTGCCCCGCTACGCCCAGGCGCAGACGATCTCGTTCACCGACGAGCGCATCAAGGCCCGTTACGTCGACTATCCGTCGCCGGGCGGAAATTCCGGGAACATGCGCGGCTATTTGGTGCAGCCGGCGGGCAACGGCCCGTTCCCTGCGGTGCTGGTGCTGCACGAGAACCGGGGCCTCAATCCCTACGTCGAGGACGTCGCCCGGCGTTTCGCGGCGATCGGCTTTCTGGCGCTGGCGCCGGACGGACTGGCGCCGGCCGGCGGCTACCCCGGCAACGACGACGACGGACGTGCGCTGCAGGCGAAGCTCGACCAGGGCAAGCTTCGCACCGACATGCTGAACAGCGCGAGGTGGCTCAAGGCCCAGCAGCTCTCGAGCGGCAAGCTGGGTTGCACCGGGTTCTGCTGGGGCGGCGGCACGACCAACCAGCTCGCGGTCGAGATGGGCGGGGACCTCCAGGCTGCGGTTCCGTTCTACGGGGCCGCGCCGGAGGCGGCGTCCGTGTCCAGGATCAAGGCTCCGGTGATGATCCACTACGCCGAGAACGACGAGCGGATCAACGCGATGTGGCCGGCGTACGAAACCGCGCTGAAGGCGAACGGCATCGCCTACGAGATGCACAGCTACGCCGGGACGCACCACGGCTTCCACAACAATTCGACGCCGCGCTACCACGAGCCCTCGGCGAAGCTCGCCTGGGACCGCACGGTCGCGCATTTCCGGAAGCACCTCGCCTGAACGCGCGAGGTGCGCGGCGTTGGTCTCGTGCCGCACGAGCGCAACGGCCGGCCCCGGGGCCGGCCGTTCGTGAGACGAGCTGCGCCGCGTCAGTACGGCGAGCAGAACGCCGCGCCGTTGGTACCCTTGCCGTCGGGCACCCACGCGCGGTTGATCATCGCGCGCTTCACCGACAGGTCGACCGTGTGCCGCTGGTTGGCGTCGCGGCGGTTGTTGAAGAAGCGATAGACGGGCAGCGTGCCCGCGCGGCATTGCCCGGCGAAGTCGGGCATCTCGACCCAGAACGCCGCGCTCGTCTGCAGCGCCCAGCCTGGACTCTGCGAGAGCACCGTGCCGCACTCGACGGGGTCGGCCGAGAACCAATACGAGTCGATCTGCTGCGCGGGGCCTGCGTAGAAGCGACACACGGGCTGCGGGAACACGCCCGGCGGCGCTTGCGTCGGATCGATCCAGGCGTAGAAGACGTGCCCAGTCCGTCGCCAGCGCAGATAGTCGGCATCGAGCGCGGCCATCTCGAAGGCATCCGACGTGACGAAGTAGTGGTCGAGCGTCGCGTCGTAGAACTCGACGACCGCTGCCGTTCCGGCCGGCGGGTTCGCCGACGCCGGAATCGTGGTCTGCACTGCGAGGCCGGCGTCGAGCATGCCCGTGCCGCAGAACCCGCCGATCACGCAGGGTGAACCCGCGGGGAAGTCCCGCGAGGTGCCCTGCAGGATCGACAGCGCCTGGCCGGGCGTGAGGTTGGGGTTGCGCGCGAGCATGAGCGACAGCGTGCCCGAGACCAGCGGCGCGGCGAAGCTCGTGCCGATGCCGCGCTCGTAGGTGGGCTCGCCCGGCGTGCTGCTGCCGGTGTAGTGCGTCGACAGGATCTGGCCGTCGTCGTCGACGTCGCCACCCGGGGCCGACACGTCGACGCGCCGTCCCCAGTTCGAGTAGCCGGCACGATCGCCGCCTCGTGACAGCGCACCCACGTTGATCACGCCGCTGCAGTTGCCCGGCGCGTAGTTGATCGCGTCGTCGGACTCGTTGCCCGCGGAGGCGACGATCACCGTCCCCTGCGCAAGTGCTTCGTCCACCGCCTCCTGGATCGCCGCGGCGCACGTTCCATAGCCGCCGAGGGACAGGTTGATCACCTTGGCGGGGTTCGGGTTCGGCGGCACGCCGCCGATCGGCACGCCGGACGCCCACAGCATGCCCTCGAGCACGTCTTCGAACGTCCCGCCGCACTTGCCCAGTACGCGCACGGGCAGGATCTTCGCCGAGGGGTCGAGCCCGGCAATGCCCTCGCCGTTGTTGGCGTTGGCCGCTATCTGTCCCGCGACGAACAATCCGTGGAAGAACGACGGTGTCGACGGAAAGCCGCCGCAGTCGCCGTCGTCCTGCCAGTCGCCCTCGTCACGGGGATTCGAGTCGCGCGCGTCGCCGTCGCGGGCGCTGTCCGCATCGCCGATGAAGTCGTAGCCCGGCAGCAGCCGTCCGGCGAGGTCGGGATGCGGAAGGATGCCGGTGTCGACCACCGCGACGGTCACGTCCGGGCTGCCCGGACCCTGTGCCCAGGCGGCCTCGGCACCGACGTGGGTCAACGACCATTGCTGCGAGAACAGCGGGTCGTTGGGCGCGGCCGCTGGACGCACGCGGCGCACGGCGTCGGCGTAGCGCACCGCGGGGTCCTGTTCGAGCTTGCGGGCGATCGCTTCCAGCGCGGCGACGGTCGTGGTCTGGGCGAGCGCGACGACGTGCACAGGGCCGATCGCGCGTTCGATCGTCACGGGGATGCCGGCGATCGCTGCGAGACGTGGGGCGACGATGGTCGGATCCGCGCCGTCGGCAAGGCGAACCAGGAGCTTGCGGCCGATGTCCCGTTCCGCGGCCCTGGACGACTTGGGCTGGACCGTCCGTGGCGACCCGGTTTCGGCCCACAGCACCAGGCGATCGCCCCGGAGCCGCCCTGCCATCGCGTCGAGCGCCGCGACGTCCCGCGGTCCGGCCACGGCGAGTTCGAGCGCGCCCGTGCGCGTCGTCCCGACCAGCGCCACCGGCGCGCCCGCGAGCACCGTCAGACGGTCGCGCGCCGTGTCGGGCAGCGTACCGCGGGGTGCCGCCGCCGGGTTCAGCATGACGCGCAGCGTCGGCATCGCCTTGGTCGACTTCGCCTCGGCTGCGCCCGGCAGGCCGAGGGCGATCGCGCAGAAAACGGGCAGCGCCAGTGCCGCGAGCGCGGCGTGGCGAACGGTGTGGCGGGGCAAACGGGTCATCGGGGCTTCCCCTCGCGGGCGGACGTGGCTCGAAAATCCGCAGGAAACAAGCAATTCGGGTACCACCCGGACGCCGCGCGCGGTGGCGTCCCGCGCGGCACCGGGCATCCGCCCGGGTGGTCAGCCCTATGCGAGGGTCACGTCAGTCCCGAAGGGCCGCCCCGAGGGCCTGACGCACCCCCCCGGGGGGCAGCGAACGAAGTGAGCGTGGGGGCCGTTTGATCTTAATGGGCCGGCGGGGCTACCTGCTGCTGGCGCTTGGCCTTGCCGCGATAAGGCGACAGTTCCTTGACCATCTGGGCGAAGATCTTCGGATTGGCGGCGATCACCTCGCCGCCCATCAGGTAGTCGCCTTCCCCGGCCAGGTTGCCGATCAGCCCGCCGGCCTCGAGCACCAGCAGGCTACCCGCGGCGACGTCCCAGGGGTTGAGCCCGATTTCCCAGAACCCGTCGTAGAACCCCGCGGCGACGTACGCGAGGTCCAATGCGGCCGCGCCGGGACGGCGGATGCCGGCGGTGTGCTGGATCATCGCCCGCATCATCTCGAGGTAGGTGTCGAGGTAGGAGCCGTCGCGAAACGGGAAGCCGGTGCCGATCAGGCAGTCGCGCAAGTGCTGCCGCTTCGAGACCCGGATGCGGCGATCGTTCAGGTAGGCACCGCGACCGCGCGAGCCGGTGAAGAGGTCGTTGCGCACCGGATCGTAGATGACGCCCTGCGTGACCACGCCGCGGTGCGCGAGCGCGATGGAGACGCAGTACTGCGGGAAGCCGTGCAGGAAGTTGGTGGTACCGTCGAGGGGATCGATGATCCAGACGTGCTCGGAGGCCTCGTTTTCCCCCTTCGCGGTGCCTTCCTCGGCGAGGATCGCGTGGTCGGGGTAGGTGCCGAGCAGCGTCTCGACGATTGTCGCTTCGGCCGCCCGGTCGATCTCGCTCACGAAGTCCTTCGGTCCCTTGGTGCTCACCGTGAGCAGGTCGAGATCGCGCGCGCCGCGATTGATGATGTTGCCTGCGCGGCGGGCCGCCTTGATGGCGGTCGTGAGCATCGGATGCATGGAGTGAAACCTTTCGGCGCGCCGGCGCCGCGGTGGCGCCCGGCCAACCGGTATTCTAATCGCCCGCGTCCGCCCTTCCCCCCATGTCCGCCGCCTCCGACCTCTCCGCATCCACGACCAGCGATCCGCTTGCGCGGATGCGCGTCGTCCTGGTGCGCACGAGCCATCCCGGCAACATCGGCGCGACCGCGCGCGCGATGCTCACGATGGGCCTCGATCGGCTCGTGCTCGTGGCGCCGCGGCGCTTCCCGGATCCCGCGGCCGACGCCCGTGCGTCGGGCGCCACCGCGGTGCTCGCGCGGGCGACGGTGGTCGAATCGCTCGACGCCGCGCTGGCCGGTGCGGTGCTCACCATCGGGCTCTCGGCGCGGCCGCGCGAGTTCGCGGGGCAGGTGCTGCCGGTGCGCGCCGCGGCCGAGCGCGCAGTGGCGACCGCACCGCACGGCGAGGTCGCGCTGGTGTTCGGCACGGAGATGTCGGGGCTTTCCAACGAGGACCTCGCGCGCTGCGCGGTCGTCGCGACGATCCCGGCCAATCCCGGCTACGCGTCGCTCAATCTTGCGGCGGCCGTGCAGGTTGCGGCCTACGAGCTGCGCGTCGCGGCGGGGCAGGGGGCCGTGTGGACCGCGCCACGATTCGCGCCGGCGTCCCACGACGAGATCGAGGGCCTGCACGCGCACGCAGTCCGCACGCTGGCGGCGATGCGCTTCCTCGATCCCGCGATGCCGAAGCGACTGATGCCGCGCCTGCGGCGGCTGTTCGCCCGCGCGGGTCTCGAGCGCGAGGAAGTGAACATCCTGCGCGGCATTCTGGCCCGCGTCGACGCCCTCATCGATGGCGCACGCCGCTCCTGACCTTCGCGACGTGCGCACCCGTGCGGTCGAAGCGCACGAGGCGACCACGGCACGCTGCCGCAACTGCGGCGCCTTCGCTCCCGATCCCTGGTGCCCGGCGTGCGGACAGGAGACGTCGCTCGCACTGCCGACCGCGCGGCAGTTCCTGCGCGAAGCAGCGGGCCGCTACGTCGCGCTCGACGGCAGGCTGTGGCGCACGCTGTGGGCACTCGTCGCGCGGCCGGGTTTGCTCACCCGCGAGTACTTCGCGGGCCGCCGCCGCCGCTACATCCGCCCCGCGCGACTGTTCCTCGTGATGTCGGTACTGCTCTTCGCCGCGCTGCGTATCGTGATCGACGTGCCGACGATCGCCGCCGACGATTCGCTCGTGCGCGTGGACGCCGCTCCCGGGGGCGGCGCAGCTTCGGCGCCGGCCCCCGTGGAGGGGGGCACGCCATCCGGCGCTGCACCGGCGGGTCCACGCGAGGCGCTGGTCGTGATGCCGGGCCTCGAGCTTCGCGTGGACGAGGTGGGCAACCTCACGGCCGACGGCACGCAAGGCCGTCTCGGCGACGAGTTGAAGCGCCGGCTCGACCGCTTCAACGCGATGCAGCGCCAGGACAAGATCGAGCACCTCCTGCTTGGCGCGCTGCGCTACGGGCCGTATGCGATGTTCGTGCTGCTGCCGGCCTTTGCGCTGTTGCTGCTGCTGGTCTACCTCGGACCGCGCAGCCGCTACCCGGAGCGCCCGCGGCGCTACGCCGAACACCTGGTGTTCGCCGCCCACAATCACGCCTTCCTCGCGCTGATCATCGGCGCGTCGGCGATCGTCGCGCAGGGCGCGGTCAGCGCGCTCGCCGCGGCGTGGGCGCTCGCGTACTTCCTGCGCTCGATGAAGGCGGTCTACGGCGGGCGCTGGATCGGCGTCCTGGCGCGGGCGTGGCTCGTCGCCGTTGCCTACGTCGTGCTGTTCGCGTTCGCGACCGTCGGCCTCGTGCTCGCCGCAGTGATGATTCGCTAGCGCGGTTTGGGTGCCGGTACCACCGCGGCGCAGAGGTTTCGCGCCTCGGCTTCGAGCTTCGCGAGCTGGCTTTCTTCCCGGCGCTCGCGCGCGTCGAGCGTCTTCTCGCGGTGGGCGGCACGCTCGCAGGCGCGGGCGCTGCCGCAGCTTGCGGCCACCTTGAGGTGCGCCGCGTGGGCACGCTTCGTTTCCGCGAGCTTCTCCTTGTGGCGGTCGACGCGCCGCACGCCGGCGCTGCAACGCTTTTCCTCGCGCGTGAGGTTGCCGGGCGTGGCCGGCGCGGGCCGCGTGGCGGTCGGCGGTGGCAAGGTCGAGGGCGGGTCGGCCTGGGCGATCGCTGCCCCCGCCGCCAGCGTGCAGGCGAAGGCGACGACGCAGGCGAGGACGAGCCGTGCGCGCGGCGTGGCGACGACGGCGGCGGGACGGGCCGGCGGCTTCATGGCGCGAGCAGGCGCACGAGCCACAGCGACAGCACCGGGAAGAAGACCAGCAACACCACCCGCAGGGCATCCGAGATGAGGAACGGCACGACGCCGCGGAACGTCTCGGACATCGGCACGTCCTTGGCGAGGCTGTTGATGATGTAGACGTTCATGCCGACGGGCGGCGTGATCAGCCCGATCTCGACGACCATCAGCGCGAGGATGCCGAACCAGATCGCCTTCTCCGTCGGGTCGAGGCCGAAGTAGTCGAAGCCCATCACGATCGGCAGGAAGATCGGCACCGTCAGCAGGATCATCGACAGGCTGTCCATCAGGCAGCCCAGCACGACGTAGATTGCGATGATGAGGAACAGCACGACCAATGGCGAGACGCCGAGGCCACCGACCCACTTCGCGAGCTCGGTCGGCATCTGGGTCAGCGCGAGAAACACGTTCAGCACGTCCGCACCGAGCAGGATCAGGAAGATCATGCCGGTGGCCTCCGCGGTGCCGTACAGGCACTCGACCAGCCCCTGCCAGCGCATGCCGCCGAGCCACACCGCGAAGAACAGCGCCCCCACGGTACCGATCGCCGCGGCCTCGGTCGGCGTGAAGACGCCGCCGTAGATGCCCCCGATCACCACCAGGAACAAGGTGACCACGGGCCACACGTCGCGCAGCGCCTTGAGTCGCGTGGCGGGCGAGGCGCGATCGCCCTGCGGGCCGGCGCTGGGCTTTACCCGCACGTAGACGGCGATCGCGATCAGGTAGCCGACGGCCGCGAGGATCCCCGGCACGAACGCGGCGATGAACAGCTTCGCGATGTTCTGCTCGGCGAGGATCGCGTACACGACGAGCACGATCGACGGTGGGATCAGGATGCCCAGCGTGCCGCCGGCGGCGAGCGTGCCGGTGGCGAGCGCGGGCTCGTACTTGAGGCGACGCAGTTCGGGCAGCGCGACCTGGCCCATCGTTGCCGCGGTGGCGAGCGAGCTGCCGCAGATCGCGCCGAAACCCGCGCAGGCTCCGACGGCCGCCATCGCGACCCCGCCACGCCAGTGGCCGATCAGCGAGTTCGCGGCATCGAACAGCGACTTGGACAGCCCGCCACGGCTCGCGAACTGGCCCATCAGCAGGAACATCGGGATGACCGAGAGGTCGTACACCGAGAATCGTCCGTAGGCGACGGTCTTGAGGTACGACAGGAGCGGCGCCCAGCCGGTGATCGTCACGTAGCCCGCGATGCCGGTGACGAGCATCGCGATGCCGATCGGCACGCGGATCGCGAGCAGCACGAGCATGGCGCCGAACATCAGCAAGCCGAACTCGACGCCGCTCACTGGACTACCCTTCGCGCTGAGCGCTCCGGGCTTGACTCGCCCTCGGGGCGGCCCTTCGGGCTCACTGGACTACCCTTCGCGCTGCGCGCTT
>CAYQAF010000059.1:0-8092 GCA_964415375.1 uncultured Alcaligenaceae bacterium | reverse complement strand
TCTGCACCGGCAATTCGGCGCGCAGCATCCTCGCCGAGGCGCTCCTCGGCAAGCTCGGTGCACCGCGCTT
The DNA here is from genome assembly GCA_964415375.1 of uncultured Alcaligenaceae bacterium. Lineage (GTDB taxonomy): Bacteria > Pseudomonadota > Gammaproteobacteria > Burkholderiales > Casimicrobiaceae > VBCG01. Next base: position 8,022 of record CAYQAF010000059.1, on the reverse strand, counting down.
TCGGGCGTTCTCCGCGGGGAGCCAGCCGGTCGGACGCGTCAACCCGTTCGCCGAGCGCGAGATGCGCGTGATGGGCGTCGACCCCGCGGGGTTCCGCAGCAAGTCGTGGGACGAGTTCGCCACGCCCGATGCCCCGCCGCTCGACTTCGTCATCACGGTCTGCGACAACGCGGCGGGCGAGGTCTGCCCGGTGTGGCCCGGCCAGCCGATCACGGCGCACTGGGGGTTCCCCGACCCGGCCGCGGTCGAGGGCGACGACGCGAAGAAGCAGCGCGCGTTCTCGCAGCTCGCCTACCAGCTGCAGACGCGTATCCAGCTGTTCCTCAGCCTGCCGATCGACAAGCTCGACCGCCTCGCGCTGCAGGACCGCGTGCGTGCGATGGGAGGACAGGCGAGCGCGGACGCCACCAGATGACCGCCGGCGCACTGGAACGATCGGCGCCCGCGCTCGGCACGTTCGAGCGCTGGCTGACCGTCTGGGTTGCGCTCGCGATCGTCGGCGGGATCGTCCTCGGCCAGTGGGCGCCCGGCGTGTTCGCGGCGCTCGCTGCCGCCGAGGTCGCCAGCGTCAACCTGCCGGTGGGCGTGCTGATCTGGCTGATGATCGTGCCGATGCTGATGCGCATCGACTTCGGGGCGCTCGGCCAGGTGCGCGCGCACGCGCGGGGCATCGGCGTCACGCTGTTCGTGAACTGGGCGGTCAAGCCGTTCTCGATGGCACTCCTCGCGTGGATCTTCGTGCGCCACGTGTTCGCGGACGCATTGCCCGCGGCGCAGCACGACAGCTACGTCGCCGGCCTGATCCTGCTCGCCGCCGCGCCTTGCACTGCGATGGTGTTCGTCTGGAGCCAGCTGTGCCGTGGCGATCCCTATTTCACGCTGACGCAGGTGGCGCTCAACGACACCATCATGGTGGTCGCATTCGCGCCGATCGTCGGACTGCTGCTCGGCGTGGCCTCAATCACCGTGCCGTGGGGCACGCTCCTCACGTCCGTGCTGGTGTACATCGTCGTACCCCTCGCGATCGCGCAGTTCGCACGGCATGCCCTGCTCGCCCGGGGCGGCCCTCGGGCGCTCGACGGCGCGCTGGCCAAAGTGGGACCGTTGTCGATCACCGCACTGCTCGCGACGATCGTGCTGCTGTTCGCGTTCCAGGGCCGGCAGATCCTGGCCCAGCCGCTGGTGATCGCGATGCTGGCGGTGCCGATCGCGCTGCAGGTGTTCCTCAACAGCGGCCTCGCCTATCTGCTGAACCGCAGGCTCGGTGTCGCCCACTGTGCCGCCGGGCCGTCTGCGCTGATCGGCGCGTCGAACTTCTTCGAGCTCGCAGTGGCGGCCGCCATCACCCTGTTCGGGCTGGAATCGGGCGCGGCGCTCGCCACCGTCGTCGGCGTGCTGGTCGAGGTGCCGCTGATGCTCCTCGTCGTCGCGGTCGTGAACCGCACGCGGGGATGGTACGAGCGCGGAGTGCCGCGAACCGCCAACCCCTGACGTTGCGGGACCGCCTCGGGAAAGTGGCATCATGGCGGGCGGCGCCACATGAGCCCGAAGGGCCGCCCCGAGGGCGAATCAGCCACGAAGCGCGTTAGCGCGGAGGGTAGTCCACTGTGCGCGCCGTGACGGAGCGTGCCTTGAACATCGTTTTCGACCTCGGTGGCGTCGTCCTGACCTGGCAGCCCGACGCCATCATCGCCTCGGCATTCGCCGACCCCACGACCCGCGCGATCGTGCGCCGGGAGATCCTCGGCCATCCGGATTGGCACGAGCTCGATCGCGGCACGTTGCCGCGGCCGGAGGCGATCCGCCGCGCGGCGCAGCGCACCGGGTTGCCTGAAACGGCCGTGGATGCCTTTCTGCAGCGCGTGCCGCCGGCGCTGGTCCCGATTCCCGAGACCGTCGACCTGCTGTATCGCGTGAAGGCCGCCGGCCGCCCGCTGTACTGCCTGTCGAACATGCACGAGGCTTCGATCGACTACCTCGAACGGTCGTGCACGTTCTGGCCCGTCTTCGAAGGCATCGTCGTCTCGTGCCGGGTGCGGTTGTGCAAGCCCGAGCCGGCGATCTACCGGCATCTGCTGGAGACGCACGGACTGGTCGGCGCCGACACGGTGTTCGTCGACGACGTCGACGTGAACCTCGCGGCGGCCGCGGCGTTCGGCATCCGCACGATCCGCTTCGAGAACGCGGCGCAGTGCGAGCGCGAGCTGCAGGCGCTGGGCTGCCTCTGAACCGGCGGCTCGACCGCCACGCCGCCTCGGTGGACGCGATCGTCCCCTACCGGCCCGAGATGCTGCAGCCACTGGTCGACCTGTGGCGCGCGAGCTTCGAGCACGGCGTCGGCGTCGTCGATCCGCATCCGATCGAGGAGCAGCGGCAATTCTTCGTGGAGCACGTCGAGGCGCGCTGCGACGTCCGCGTGGTGCTGCGCGACGCCGCAATCGTCGGCTTCGTCGCCTCCGACGCCGAGTCGATCAGCCAACTCTACGTGCGCGTCGGATGCCTGCGGCAAGGCATCGGCTCGCGACTCGTCGAGCTCGCGAAGTCCCGGTCGTCGGGATCGCTGTGGCTCTTCACGTTCGCCCGCAACGCCCCGGCCAGGCGATTCTATGAACGACACGGCTTCGAGGCCATCGCGCACGGCTTCGAGCCGACGTGGCAGCTCGAGGACGTCAAGTACCGGTGGGAGTGGCCCTGGAATATCTGAAAACGACTTTCACATTTGTGCCCAAGCGGTAGAATCGAGCGCTTTCTCCCTCTACCCTCCCGCCTCCGGCCGATGCCTGTTCGTACCGCCCCCCGTCCGCGGCTCACGCCCGCCCGCGCCGCGCGGCCGTCGTCCAAAGCCGCCGGCCATGCCCAGGCGCTGTCGCGCGGCCTGACGCTCCTCGAGTCGCTCGCCGCCACGGACCACGGCGCGACGCTCACCGAGCTCGCCGCGTCGCTGCAGCTTCCCGCGCCCACCGCCCACCGCCTGCTCGCGGCGCTGGAGCGCTCGGCGTTCGTGCGCCAGGACGGCAACGGCGTGTGGTCGATCGGCGTGCGTGCGTTCCGGGTCGGTTCGGCCTTCCTCGCGCAGCGCGACCTCGCCGTCGAGGCACGGCCGCATCTCACGCGGCTGATGGAGCAGGCGGGCGAAACCGCGAACCTCGCGGTGATGAGCGACGGCGAGGCGGTGTTCATCGCGCAGGCGCCGTGCCGGGAGCTGATGCGCATGGACGTGAAGCTCGGTGCGCGCGCGCCGGTGCACGCCTCCGGCGTCGGCAAGGCGATGCTCGCCGCGTTGCCCGAGCGCGACCTCGACGCGGCGCTTCCGGCCGATCTGCCCCGCTACACCGAGCACACGCTGACGACGCGCGAGGCGCTGGTCGCGGAGATCGCCGCGAGCCGCCGGCGCGGCTACGCGGTCGACGACGAGGAACACGCGGTCGGCCTGCGCTGCGTGGCCGGCGCGATCCACGACGAGCACGGCCGTCCTTGGGCCGCGTTGTCCCTTGCCGGACCGACGTCGCGCTTCACGCGCGAGCGCATCGACACGCTGGGTGTGCTGGTGCGCGACACGGCACGCGAGGTCTCGCTTGCGCTCGGCGGCGAGCCGCCGCGCCCTGGCAAGGACAGGCCGGCAAAGGTCATGCGGTGAATCGACGCACGGCCGCCCGCAGCCTCGCCGTGGCGCTCGCGCTCGTGTCGATCGCGGCGTGCACCACGCCGGTGACGATGCCCTGGGGCGAGCGCGAGCCCGCACTGACCGGTAGCGTGTGGCGCTGGACCGAGACGCTGATGAGCGACGACACGCGCATCGGTCCCGCGGCGCCCGAGCGCTACTCGCTGGAATTCCTGCCCGACGGGGCGACGCGCGTGCGCGCCGACTGCAACACCGGCAGCGGGCGCTACCAGATGGCCGCAGACCGCAAGCTCACGCTCGGGCGCATGGCGGTGACTCAGGCCGCCTGCCTGCCCGGCTCGTTGGGCGATACGTACCTCAAGGGACTCGCCAACGTCTCGGGGTACCTCTTCGATGGCGACCATCTGGTGCTGACGCTCAAGTACGACAGTGACACGATGCGCTTCGTGCCGTTGAAGCGCTAAGTGCGAACCAGCTACTTTCCCGGTGGGAGCAAGCCCCGCTCGCGCAGCGCCTTGATGATCACGTCGGCGAAGCCCGGCGCGTCCTTCTCGACCGAGCGCGGCTCGTAGGTCTCCGACACGCCGGCCCAGACCAGGCTCCGGGTGCGGGCGTCGAAGACCGACGTCTCGATCAACGCGATGTCGTACTGCCGCACTTCCGTCATCGGGTACCAGCCCGTGTACATGCCGTACCAGCCGGGTCCCCACATCGCCGATCCCGGTACCATCGTCTGGTAGACGTCGGTGCGGCGATCGATCGAGCGCACCCGCGACATCCACAGCGCGTCGGCACCCGAGGCACGCACCGCCTCGTCGAGCCGGCCCTCGGGAACGCGACCATCCTCCGGCAGGAAGCGGTAGGACGGCACGGCGTCGACACCCGCGGCCTGCAGCCGCGACACGGCGATGTCCTCGAAGGTGCGCCGCTCGGCCCCATCGCTTGCGACACCGAGGACGACCACCTTCCTGAACGCGCCGCCCCGGTATGCGGTGTCGTACCAGGAATCGCGCAGCGTCGTGGACGACGCGCAAGCGGCGAGGGCGAGCGCGGCGGAGACCATGAGCACGCGTCGGATCAGCATCGTGGTTTCCCGTGAACGCCGCATCAGCGGTGGCGAAACTGCGGCTTGCGCTTGCCGACGAACGCCCGCATGCCCTCCTTCTGGTCTTCGAGAGCGAACGTGGCGTGGAACTCGCGCCGCTCGAACAGCAGCCCCTCGGCCAGCGACGACTCGTACGCGCGGTTGATCGACTCCTTGATCTTCAGCACGACCGGCAGCGAAAACGAAGCGATCTTCGCGGCGAGGGCGAGCGTCTCCTCCATCAGCCTGTCCGCCGGCACCACGCGCGCCACCAGCCCGGCGCGCTCGGCATCGGCGGCGTCGACCATGCGACCGGTCAGGCACCAGTCCATCGCCTTGGCCTTGCCGACCGCGCGCGGCAGCCGCTGCGTGCCGCCCATGCCCGGCATCGTGCCGATCGTGATCTCCGGCTGACCGAACTTCGCGGTGTCGGCGGCGATGATCATGTCGCACGTCATCGCCAGCTCGCAGCCGCCGCCGAGCGCGTAGCCGGCCACCGCTGCGATCACCGGCTTGCGCACGTGGCGCACCGCCTCGTAGTTCTTGGTGATGTAGTCGTCGCCGTAGACCTTCGCGTAGTCCCACTCGGCCATCGCGCCGATGTCGGCGCCGGCGGCGAAGGCCTTCTCGCTGCCCGTGACGACGATCACCGAGATGCCCGGGTCGTCGTCGAAGCCGCGCAGCGCGCACGCGAGCTCCGCGGCGAGCGGGTCCGACAGCGCGTTGAGGCGCTGCGGCCGGTTCAGCGTGACGATCGCGACCCGGTCGCGGGTTTCGGTCAGGATGTGCTCGTAGGTTGCGCTCATCGCGGCGTCCGAGGTCAAGGGCGGTTCGGGTCGAAGTGCTTCTTCAGGCCCTGCCAGCAGCGGTAGTACTCGTGCTGCAGTTCGCCGGACTCGAGCGCGAAGCGGGTCGGCACGAGCGGCAGGCAGGTCTCGAGCATGAACGCCATCGTGTCGGTGATCACCGAGGGCCTGGCGAGGTCGACGTTGCTCTGTTCCTCGAACGTCGTGGCGTCCGGACCGTGGCCGGTCATCGTGTTGTGCAGGCTCGCCCCGCCCGGCAGGAAGCCCTCGGCCTTTGCGTCGTACACGCCTTCGACCAGCCCCATGAACTCGGCGGCAATGTTCCTGTGGAACCACGGCGGGCGGAACGTGTCCTGCATCGCCAGGATGCGCGGCGCGAAGACGACGAAGTCGATCGAGTCGACGCCCGGCACCGCGCTCTGCGCTTGCAGCACGAGAAAGATCGACGGGTCCGGGTGGTCGTAGCTGATCGAGCCGATGACGTTGAAGCGCTTCAGGTCGTAGCGGTACGGCACGTAGTTGCCATGCCATGCGACGACGTCGAGCGGCGAGTGGTCGATCGCCGCCGACCACAGGTTGCCCATGAACTTGGTGACCAGCTCGAAGGTGCCGTCGCGGTCCTCGTACCACGCGACTGGCGTCTCGAAGTCGCGCGGGTTGGCGAGCCCGTTGCTGCCGATCGGGCCGAGGTCTGGCAGCCGGAACGCCGCGCCGTAGTTCTCGCAGATGTAGCCGCGCGCCGTGCCGTCCGGCAGGTCGACGGCGAAACGGATCCCGCGCGGGATCACCGCGATCTCCGTCGGCCCGACCACGAGACGACCGAGCTCCGTGCGGATCGCGAGGCGCCCCTGCTGCGGCACGATCAGGAGCTCGCCGTCCGAGTCGTAGAAGAAGCGGCCATCCATCGGGCGATTGGCGGCGAACAGGTGGATCGCGCAGCCGCTCATCGACGAGGCGCTGCCGTTGCCGGCCATCGTCACCCAGCCGCCGATGAAGTCGGTGGGCTCGGCCGGAATCGGCAACGGGTCCCAGCGCATCTGGTTGGGGGGCGCGATCATCGACCCGAAGTCGCTGACGATGCGTCCGGTGTCGATCCTCTGGAAGGGCCGGTGGATCGCGCCCGGGCGGATCCGGTAGCACCAGGTGCGGCGGTTCGACGCGCGCGGCGCCGTGAACGCCGTGCCCGAGATCTGCTCGGCGTAGAGGCCGTACGGGCACTTCTGCGGCGAGTTGCGCCCGACCGGCAACGCACCGGGCAGCGCCTCGGTGGCGAAGTGGTTGCCGAAGCCGGGCTGGTAGGCGAGCACTTCGTTGGTCGCGGGCGAGGCCGGCGCGGTCGGGCGGGCGGTCGTGGCCGTCGTGTTCATTGCATTCCTCCGGAAGTCGGGGCGCCGTCCTGCGGCGGTTTCGCCACGCCGTGGCGCGCGGCGGCCATCGCCTGCACGAGCACGTCCGGGTCGCCGACGTGGTTGGCCAGCAGCAGCACGAGCTTGGCGTTGACGAGCGCGCTCTCGCTGTCCGAGAGTCCCTCGTGCATCGCGATCAGCCGCTCGTAGAAGCCATCGGGATCGGGCAGGTTCGGGTCGGTCACGAGCGTGGCCATCGGCAGCTCCTCAATCGTTGCAGGTCGCGCGCGCGATCGCGGCGCGTACCCGGGCGGGATCGAAAACACGCCAGCGCGCGGCCACGTGCTGGTCGGGACGCAGCAGGTAGACCGTGCCGTGGCGCGCGTCGTAGCGGCGCGCCGCCAGTCCCTCGGCGTCGCCGATCACGGTGACGCCCGGCACCGCGCCGCCACCGACTTGCACGACGCGACACGGGATCGGCGCATGGGCGAGCGCCTCGACCGCCTCCGGGGCGAGTGCGTTGCCGAACGCGAGCAGCGTGAAGCCGGATTCCAGGTAGCGCAACAGCCACGGGCCGTCCGGGCCCGTCACCGGGGCATCGGCGGCCGGGGCACCGGGAATCATCGCGCCGGGACCGGGTGCGAAATCGGCGTCGGCATCCGGCGTGTTGAGCGGCGATCCCGAGAGTACCGCGGGCACCGACAGACGACCGCTGTTGACCAGCCGGCGTGCGAACGGGTGCTCCCTGGCGAGCGCGAGCACCGCGTCGCGGAACACCCGTGAGACGTGGCTCTTCGGTGTGATGAAGTCGGTCGCGCGGGTCGAGTTGCGGATGTTCTCGTCGGCGGCAACCGTGCGCTCGGCGTCGTAGGTGTCGAGGAGGCGCTCGGGGGCCTTGCCCGCGAGCACCAGTTCGAGCTTCCAGGCAAGATTGTCGGTGTCCTGGAAGCCGCTGTTGGCGCCCCGTGCGCCGAACGGGCTGACGACGTGCGCGGCGTCGCCGGCGAAGACCACGCGGCCGTGCCGGAACGACGGCAGGCGACGGCACTGGAACGTGTACACGCTCGCCCACTCGATCTCGAACCGGGCGTCGGGGCCGAGCATTGCGCGGAGCCGCGGCAGGATCCGCTCGGGCTTCTTCTCCTCCTCCGGATCGGCGTCCCA
>CAYQAF010000058.1:0-8094 GCA_964415375.1 uncultured Alcaligenaceae bacterium | reverse complement strand
GGGTAGTGCACGTGCGCTGCAGGCAATGCGCGCACGCGTGGCGGATCGGCTAGGGCGCGGGCACCACTGATCGAAAGCTAGACCAGCCCTTCGAGCAGCTGCACGTCGACCGCCTCGCCGGCCGCGACGTTGCCGCAGTGGTCGGGCAGCACGATGAAGCAGTTCGCCTGCGACATCGACGACAGGATGCCGGAGCCCTGGTCGCCGGTGGTGCGCACGGTGTGGCCGCCGGCGCCGTCGGGGGAGAGGATGCCGCGCTGGAACTCGGTGCGGCCGGGGGCCTTGCGAATCGGCGCGGCAAGCGTCGCCTTGAACCTCGGCACCGGCACGACCTCTCGCTGCCCCTGCAGCACGAGCAGCGCGTCGCGCACGAACTGGTAGAAGGTCACCATCACCGACACCGGGTTGCCCGGCAGGCCGAAGAAGTGTGCAGCGCCGATGCGGCCATAGGCGAGCGGGCGGCCGGGCTTCATCGCGATCTTCCAGAACACGACCTCGCCCAGCTTGTCCATCAGCTGTTTGACGAAGTCGGCTTCGCCGACCGACACGCCCCCCGAAGTGACGACGACGTCCGCGCTCTCGGCGGCGGTGGCGAACGCGCGCTCGAGGAGCGCAGGGTCGTCGCGCACGACCCCCATGTCGATCACGTCGCAGCCGAGGCGCGTCAGCATCGCGTGGATCGTGTAACGGTTGCTGTCGTAGATCTGGCCCTCGCCGAGCGGCTGCCCGATCGACACCAGCTCGTCGCCGGTCGAGAAAAAGGCGACGCGCAGTCGCCGGTAGACGAAGAGCTCGTTGATCCCGAGCGAAGCGATCATGCCGAGCTCGGCGGGGCGCAGCAGCTGGCCCGCGCGGAACACGATGCCGCCGCGCTGCAGATCCTCGCCGGCGAAACGGCGGTTTTGTCCGGCCTTGGTCAGCGCGCCCGGGGCGACCGCCACGCCGCCCTCGACCTCGCGCGCCCGCTCCTGCATCACGACGCTGTCGGCACCGGAAGGCATCACCGCACCGGTGAAGATGCGCACCGCTTGCCCGGCGCCGACGCTGCCGCCGAAGGGCTTCCCCGCGAACGACTCGCCGATGCGGGCGAGGCGCGTCTCACTGCCCGGCGCGAGGTCGGCAAAGCGCACCGCCCAGCCGTCCATCGCCGAGTTGTCGTGACCGGGGACGTCGACCGGCGAGACGACGTCCTCGGCGAGCACGCGCCCGAGCGCCTGCCGCACGTGCACGCGCTCGGTCACGGTGACCGGGACAAGGAAGCGCCGGATCAGCTCGCGGGCCCGCTCGACGGGCATCGAGTTCGGGTCGTAGTCGTCGGCGCACGAGGCTTCGTGGAGGGTCTGGGGCTTGGTCACGGGATCGACTCGGGGATTGCGCTAGCGCCGCCAATTCTACGCAGCGCTAGGCGCGCGAGGCGGCGTCGAGCTCGTCGCGCGTATTGATGTTGCGGAACGCGGCGGCGCAGTCGTCGAACGGTACCTCGACGACCGCGAGGCTCGCGTACCAGGTGTCGATCTTGCGGCCGCCGGCGTCGAGAAATGCGGAGAGGTTCGGCAGCACGTCGCGACGGACCAATGCGAACACCGGGTGGGGCTGGTCGAAGGTCCTCGCGACCGCGAGGGCTGCGCCACGGTGTACGAGCCCGTCGGCGAGGCGCGCGACGAGATCCGGCGGCAGGAACGGCGAGTCGCACGGGACGGTGACGACGAAGGGCGTCGATGCGCGCGACAGGCCCGCGTGCAGCCCCGCGAGCGGGCCGGCGTAACCACCGACCGCGTCGGGCACCACCGGGTGGCCGAGCGCGGCGTAGGCGTCCGCGTTCTGGTTCGCGTTGACGAGGATCGGTCCCACCTGCGGCGCGAGCCGCTCGATCACGTGCGTGACCATCGGGCGGCCGTCGAGGAGCACGAGACCCTTGTCGACGCCGCCCATGCGCCGTCCCTGGCCGCCGGCCAGCACGATGCCGGTGACGTCCGCGCGCGCGATCACTGTACTACCCTTCGCGCTGAGCGCTCCGGGCCTGATTCGCCCTCGGGGCGGCCCTTCGGGCTCATCGCGCGGGTATCTCGAACGGCGACTTCACTCATCGGGAAGAAAGCGCTCGACGCCGGTGAAGAGCAGGTAGTGCTTGTTGGCCGCGCGGCCGATCATCGTCATGCCGACCTTGCGCGCGACGTCGTAGCCCATCTGCGTGAGCCCCGAGCGCGAGACGAGGAACGGGATGCCCATCTGCGCCGCCTTGATCACCATCTCCGACGTGAGCCGGCCGGTGGTGTAGAAGATCTTGTCGCCGCCCTCGACGCCGTCGAGCCACATGAACCCGGCGATCGCGTCCACCGCGTTGTGGCGGCCCACGTCCTCGACGAAATACAGGATCTCCGCGCGGCCGGGCGCGTTCGTGGCGAGGCCGCAGCCGTGGATCGCGCCCGACTGCTTGTAGATCGTGTCCTGCAGCCGCACGCGGTCGAGGAGGTCGTGGAGGGTCGAGCGGCGCAGCGGGGCTCCCTGCGGCAGCCGGATGCCCTCGACGTCCTCCATCAGGTCGCCGAACACCGTGCCCTGCCCGCAGCCGGTGGTCTTGGTGCGCTTCGCCGTCTTCTCGTCGAGGTCGACGAGGCCGCCGCGCGTCTTCACCGACACCGCGTCGACGTCCCAGTCCACGTGCACGGCGGCGATGTCGTCGATCGAGCCGACCAGCCGCTGGTTGCGCAGGTAGCCGATCGCGAGCGCCTCCGGCGCGCCGCCGAGCGTCATCAGCGTGAGGAGCTCGCGCTTGTCGACGTAGATCGTGAGCGGGTGTTCGCCGGCGATCGATACCAGCCGGGATTGGCCGTGCTCGTCGACTGCCGGCACATCGACCGTCGCCGGGCGGGCGGCGTTCGTGAGGTCGGGGCGGTACACGACCTACCCCCCGATGTAGGACATCTCGACCTTCGGCACGCGACCGGTCGCCGCGGTGCGGATCTCCGAGTAGCGGTCGGCACGTTGCCGCCAGATCGCCGCGATCGCGCTGCGCAGCCCCGCGTCGGCGACGCCCTCGCGCAGCGGGCCCTTGAGGTCGAAGCCGTCGTTGGCGAACAGGCACGTGTAGACCTTGCCGTCGGTCGAGAGGCGCGCGCGCGTGCAGTCGCGGCAGAAGGCCTGCGTCACCGACGCAATCACGCCGACCTCGCCGGCCCCGTCGAGGTAACGCCAGCGCTCCGCGACCTCGCCCGTGTAGTTGGGCAGGGTCGGCTCGAGCGGGAACTCGCAGCCGATCGTCCTCACGATCTCGGCGGCCGTGACGACGTCGTCCATGCGCCAGCCGTTGGTGGCGCCGACGTCCATGAACTCGATGAAGCGCACGACGTGGCCGCTGCCGCGGAAGCGCCGCGCCATCGGCACGATCGAGCCGTCGTTCATGCCGCGCTTCACGACCATGTTGATCTTGATCGGCGCGAGCCCCGCGGCGGCGGCGGCATCGATGCCTTCGAGCACTTTGGCGACCGGGAAGTCGACGTCGTTCATCGCGCGGAACGTCGCATCGTCGAGCGAGTCGAGACTCACCGTCACGCGCTTCAGGCCCGCGTCCTTCAACTCCTTCGCCTTCCGCGCGAGCCCCGCGCCGTTGGTGGTGAGCGTGAGGTCGACCGCGGGGTCGATCGCGGCGAGCATCGCGACCAGCCGCTCGATGCCCCGGCGCAGCAGCGGCTCGCCGCCGGTCAGGCGGATCTTGCGCACGCCGAGCGCGACGAACGCGCTCGCCACGCGGGTGATCTCCTCGAAGGTGAGGAGCTCGCCGTGCGGCAGGAACGGGTAGTCGCGGCCGAAGACGTCCTTCGGCATGCAATAGACGCAGCGGAAGTTGCAGCGGTCGGTAACCGAGATGCGGAGGTCGTGCAGGCGACGGCCGCGGAGGTCCGCGACGTCGGCCGTGTCCGTCGCTGCGCCGAACGCGGCGTCGCGCACGAACGCCTCGAGCGACTGCCCGCGATGGTGGGCACGCGCGTCGGCGAGAGGAATGACCTTGACCATGTGGGGCTTCGTCCGGGTCGAAGAATGTTAGCAGAGCACGCGAGGGCCGGCGCATCGCGTGGTGTACCATCTGACGCTCTGCAACAAGCCTCCTGCGCGCTCACCATATCCATGCCGTTGCCGCGGTTTCCCGTCGATGTCGTGATGGAACGTGTGCCGCTCGCGAGTCGCTGGGCGAGCGAGAAGTGGCAGCCGGCGACGGTTCTTCCCGCGGGTGTGCCCGCGCCGGACCTCGAGGTCGTGCCCGGTGATCCCGAATGCCTGTGCGACGGTCCCGAGGGATCGCGGTGGCGTTTTCCGGGCCTGGTGCTCGAGCTCCACCGCAGCGAGGCCGAGGGCTACTTCCTCAACCTGACCGCACCGCAGCCGAGCGTGTTCGTGCTCTGGCGCACGTTCGACGACGGAGCGCCGGTGGCGCGACCGGTGCTCGCAACCGTGAGCTACAACGAGGCGGCCCGGATGATGGACGGCGGCGAGCAGGTGGACGCGGTCGCGATGCCGCTGCCGGTGCGCGACTGGCTTGCGCCATTCGTCGCCGAGCACTACAAGCCCGAGCCGAAGAAGAAGGTGCGTCGCAACGACCCGTTCGCCAACGACGCGGGCCGCGACCCGCGCCGCCGGGGCCTGTGACCATGGCTGGCCAGGCCCGGGACGGCGATGCGAATTTCCTGCGCCGCTGGTCGCAACGCAAGCTCGCGGCGGCGCGCCCCTCGGCGACGGAGCCGCCACCGGTGACGTCGGCCCCCGCGACGGCGGCACTGGCGGCCGCGGCACCCGCCGGCGTAGCGGCGAACCCCGCCGCACCGACGGGGTCATCGCCGCCGCCGGACCTTGCGGCCACCGCCGGCGACGAGGCGCTGCCGCTGCCACCGGTCGAGTCGCTCGGCTTCGACTCCGACTTCACGCGCTTCCTCGCGCCCAAGGTCGACGAGGCGGTGAAGCGGCAGGCGCTGCGCAAGCTCTTCAGCGACCCGCGTTTCAACGTGATGGACGGGCTCGACGTCTACATCGACGACTACTCGAAGTTCGAGCCGATTCCCGACGACCTCGTCGGCAAGTTGAGGCACGCGCGCTACATCTTCGATCCGCCCAGGACGCGTGTGAACGAGGCGGGGCACGTCGAGGACGTGCCTGACGAGCCGCTGCCCGGCCCGGTCGCGACTACCGATGCGCAGGACGAGGCACAGCAAGCGCAGGCTGCGGCGATGGGAACGGGGCACGAAGACACGGGAGCGGGCGTTGCCGCGCCCGGCATCGACGTCGCGAAGCCGGCGGACGCGTTGCCATCACCGTCGCCGGACGCGTTGCCACCGCAGGAAGCGGAGGCGGCGCTGCCCGGGCCTTCGCCGGACGACACCGCCCGGGAGCGCGTGCCCGCAGCCCCCGACGATCGCGTCAATCCGCGATGAGCCTCGCCGACAAGCGACTCTTCCTCTGCTCGTGCAACGGCACCGCGCCGATCGACGCCGGCGCGCTCGCCGACGCGCTCGCGCTGGAGTCCGGGCCGCCGGTGTACACCATGCTCTGCCAGAAGGAGCTCTCCGGTTTCGCCGAGCACGTGGCGGGCGACGTGATCGTCGCGTGCACGCAGGAGGCGAGCCTGTTCGCCGACATCGCGGGCGAGTCGGCGCGAACGCAGACGATCCGCTTCGTCAACCTGCGCGAGGCGGGCGGTTGGTCTCCCGAGGCGCGCGGTGCGACGCCCAAGCTCGCGGCGCTGCTCGCGCAGGCGGCGCTGCCCGATCCCGACCCGGTGCCGAGCGTCAGCTATCGCTCCGAAGGACAGACGCTGATCGTGGGTCCCGCGGATGCGGCGCTCGCTTGGGCCGACGCGCTCCAGGATCGCCTTACGGTCACCGTGCTCGCGACCGGCCGCGTCACCGGTACCGAGCTCCCCGCGGTGCGCGACTATCCCGTGTTCAGCGGCACGCTTACCGGGCTCACCGGCTGGCTCGGCGCGTTCGACGCGACGTGGCGCCAGGACAACCCGATCGACCTCGACCTCTGCACGCGCTGCAACGCCTGCATCAAGGCGTGCCCCGAGCAGGCGATCGACTGGAGCTACCAGGTCGATCTCGACCGCTGCAAGTCGCATCGCGCCTGCGTGACGGCGTGTGGCAGTGTCGGTGCGATCGACTTCGGCCGTGCGGACGTGGCGCGCACCAGCCGCTTCGACCTCGTGCTCGACCTCTCGCGCCAGCCGTTCCTGCGCACGCCCGAGCCGCCGCAGGGCTACCTCGCGCCCGGACCGGATCCGGTCGCGCAGGCGAGGGCCGCGATGGAGCTGGCCGGCATGACCGGCGAGTTCGAGAAGCCGAAGTACTTCAATTACAAGTCCTCGATCTGTGCGCACAGCCGCTCGCAGAAGGAAGGCTGCCGCAAGTGCATCGACGCCTGCGAGACGGAGGCGATCCGCCCCGACGGCGACAGGATCCACGTCGAGCCGCACCTGTGCATGGGCTGCGGCACCTGTACCACCGTCTGCCCATCGGGTGCGCTCACCTACGCCTACCCGTCACCCGCGCACCTCGGCCTGCGGCTGCGCACGCTGCTGTCGACCTATGCGAAGTCCGGCGGGCGTGACGCCTGCCTGCTCGTGCACGGCCGGCGCGGCGGTGAAGCCCTGGCGCAGTACGCGCGGCGCGGCCGGGGGCTGCCCGCGCGCGTCGTTCCGGTCGAGGTGCACAACATCGATGCGGTCGGTCTCGACCTCTGGCTGGCGGCGCTCGCGTGGGGCGCGGTCGAGGTGATCTCGATGGTCGGCGCCGACGACCTCGCGCGATACGACGAGGTGGTCGGGTTCGAGATGCAGCTCGGCGACACGATCGCGCAGGCACTGGGCTACCAGGGCCGTCACTTCCGCACGGTGGACGCGAACGACCCGGCGGCACTCGACACGATGCTGTGGGGCGGGCACGCGCCGCTCGGCGTGCGCGTCCCCGCGATCTTCGCAGCCACGGCCGAGAAGCGCACGACGATCGGCCTCGCGCTCGAGCACCTTGCCGCGCATGCGCCGACACCGCAGTCGACGATCGCGCTGCCGAAGGGCGCACCGTTCGGCGCGATCGCGATCGACGCCGGCAAGTGCACGATGTGCCTCGCGTGCGTCGGCAGCTGCCCGGAGAGCGCGATCCTCGACAACCCGGAGGTGCCGCAGGTGCGCTTCATCGAGCGCAACTGCGTGCAATGCGGCATCTGCGAGAAGACCTGCCCCGAACGCGCTATCGCGCTGACGCCTAGGCTCGACCTGACGCGCGCCGCGCGCGAGCCCCGCGTGCTCAACGAGGCCCGGATCGTTGCCTGCGCGAAGTGCGGCAAGCCGCTCGGCACCGAGCAGATGATCGGCGCAATGCTCGCGAGGCTCGCCGGGCACTCGATGTTCGCCGCGCCGGGCGCGCTCGATCGGCTGAAGATGTGCGCCGACTGTCGGGTCGTCGACCTCTGGCAGAGCGGCAAGCACCCGGACATCCGGGACCTCTGAACGCGAGCCGAGCGTGGAAGCCTCGCCTATTGCACTGCACAACAGGCTCGATCCCGAGGACCGGGCGCGCGCCGACTTCTACGCGATTCTTGCCGCGCTGTTCGCGGACGCGCCCGACGCGAAGCTCCTGGCCACGGTTGGCGCGACCGAGCTGCTCGAGGACGCCGAGGCCGGGGAGCTGCCGCTGGCGTGGAACCGGCTGGTCGCCGCCTGTCGGGTGATGGATCCCGAGGCGGCGCGCCAGGAGCACACGGAACTTTTCGTGGGCACCGGGCGTACGGAGGTCAATCTGCACGGCTCGCACTGGCGTTCGGGGTTCATGATGGAGAAGCCGCTCGTGGAGCTGCGCCGGGACCTCGCCGCGCTCGGCCTCGGCCGCAAGCCCGAAAGTACCCAGGTCGAGGACCACATATCGGCGCTGTTCGAGACGATGCGCCTGCTGATCGAGGGCGATTCGACACGTTCGCCGGTAAACTTGAGCGTACAGAGGGGTTTCTTCGAGACGCACATTGGATCGTGGGTCTTCGATTTGTGCACTGCACTAAAAAATTGTTCGCTTGCCAACTTCTATCGTCCGGTAGCAGAATTTGCCGAATTGT
>CAYQAF010000057.1:0-8125 GCA_964415375.1 uncultured Alcaligenaceae bacterium | reverse complement strand
GCATGAACAGCGAGCCGCCGAGGATCACGCAGTTCACCGCGATCAGCGGCAGGAAGACGCCGAGCGTCGCGTACAGCGCGGGTGCGTAGCGCTCGACCGTCATTTCGACCACCTGCGTCGCCGCGGCGATCGTGCCGATGAACACAATGAAGGAGAGGAAGGCGAGGCTCACCTTGGCGAACGCGGGGGAGAGCCAGCCCAGCGCGCCCTCGGCGAGCAGGTAGCGCAGGAGCAGGTTGTTGAGCGGCACGGTCAGGAGCTGCACGAACACGACCGCCACGCCCAGCCCCAGCGCGGTCTCGACCTTCTTCGAGCAGGCGAGGAACGAGCACATGCCGAGGAACAGGGCGAGGGCCATGTTCTCGACGAACAGCGACTTGACGAACAGGTCGGCGTAGGCGCCCATCGCGCTAGTCCTTTTCCTGCAGCGCCGGCTTCCACGTGCGCAGCGCCCAGATCAGCAGCGCGACGATGAAGAGCGCCGACGGCGCGAGCAGCATCAGGCCGTTGGGCTCGTACCAGCCGCCGTCCTGGACCAGCGGCAGCACCTGCACGTTGAGGACGCGGCCCGCGCCGAGCAGTTCGCGCGCGAGCGCCACCAGCACGAGCACGAGGCCGTAGCCCAGCCCGTTGCCGATGCCGTCGAGGAACGACAGCCACGGCGGGTTCGCCATCGCGTAGCCCTCGGCGCGACCCATCACGATGCAGTTGGTGATGATCAGGCCGATGAACACCGACAACTCGAGCGACAGCTCGAACAGGTACGCCTTGAGGAACTGGTCGACGACGATCACCAGCGAGGCGATGATCGTCAGCTGCACGATGATGCGGATCGCCGAGGGCGTGTGGTTGCGCACCAGGCTCACCGCCAGGTTGGCGAACGCGGTGACGATCGTCACGGCGATCGCCATCACCAGCGCCTTGTCGAGGCGCGTGGTGACCGCGAGCGCCGAACAGATGCCGAGCACCTGCACGCCGATCGGATTGTTGTCGAGGATGGGAGTCGCGAGCGCATGTCGCTCGGGCTTGCCCATCAGCGCAGCGGAGACGCTCACGTGGCTGTTCCTTCGCGGAAGCGTTTGAGATAGGGTCCGTAGCCCTTGTCCGAGAACCAGAACCCGACCAGCTTCGAGACCGCGTTGCTGGTGATCGTCGCCCCCGACAGGCCGTCGATGCGGTGCGGGTCCTTGTCCGGCGGCCCGGCGATACCCTTGATCACGGTGAGCTTGGGCGAGAAGTCCGCGTCGAACGCCTTGCGCCCGCGCCAGAGCGCCTGCCACTTCGGGTTGGAGATCTCCGAGCCGAGGCCCGGCGTCTCCTTCTGCTCGTAGAAAGTGAGGCCGCGCACCGTATTGCCGTCGCGGTCGAGCGCGATGAAGCCGGACAGCATGCCCCACATGCCGCCACCCTCGATGGGCAGGACGACCTGCTCGACGCCCTTCGCCCCTTTCACGTAGTAGACGACGCCGGTGTTGGGCAGCCGCAGCAGGCCCGCGTTGTTGGGCGGCGCCGCGCGGGACATCGCCGGGTCGTTGCGAACCTTGCGCGGGTCGTAGGACTTCGGATCGATGCCCGCTGGTTCGGTCTTGGCGCCGGTGGCGAGGTCGATCAGCCCGATGTCGATGTTGGCATCGAAGATGCGCAGGATCTCGGCGGCGGGAAGGTCGACCCCCGGCTCGACGAGCCCCGCGGCGAGTAGCACGTTCTTCTGCCGGTACAGGCGCGCGTTCTCCTCCTGACGGGAGGCGAGTCCGACCGCGGACACCGATACGAGGAGCGCGCAGACGATGCAAACCGCAGCGGCGAAGAGGATCGTGTAGCGGGTGGAATCAAGCTTCGGCACGGCGCTTGGCCCTCCGCCTGATGTTCGCCTTGACCAGGTAGTAGTCGATGACCGGCGCGATCACGTTCATGAACAGGATCACGAGCATCACCGATTCCGGGTACGCCGGGTTCACGACGCGGATCAGCACGATCATCGCCCCGATCAGGATGCCGTAGATCCACTTGCCCAGGTCCGTGAACGGCGACGTGACCGGGTCGGTGACCATGAACACCGTGCCGAACGCCCAGCCGCCGGCGACCATGTGCCACCAGAAAGGCACGGCGAAGTACGGGTTGGTCGCCGAGCCGATCGCGTTGAAGAGCGTGGCCATGCCGATCGTGCCGATCGCGACCGCGGCCATCGACCGCCACGAGCCCACACCCGTCGCGATCAGGATCACCGCGCCGATCAGGCAGGCGAGCGCCGAGGTCTCGCCCATCGAGCCGGGCTCGAACCCCGCGAAGGCGCGCCAGAAGTCGAACGACTGCGCGGAGAACGGCTCGGTCATCTGTCGCCACTGCGACAGCAGCGTGGCGCCGGAGAAGCCGTCGACGGCAAGCTCGTGCGGCACGGCCGTCCAGACGCGGTCGCCCGAGATGTGGGTGGGATAGGCGAAGAACACGAAGGCCCGTGCGGCCAGCGCCGGATTGATGAAGTTCATGCCCGTGCCGCCGAAGAGCTCCTTGGCGAACACGACGCCGAAGCTGATCCCCAGCGCGGCGATCCACAACGGCGTGTCGGGCGGGAGGATCAGCGGGTACAGCAGGCCCGTGACGAAGAAGCCCTCGTTCACCTCGAGCCGCCGCACGATGGAGAAGCCGACCTCCCAGGCGAGGCCCACCACCATCGTCACGATGTACAGCGGCAGGAAGTACAGCGCGCCGTGGACGAAGCACGCGAGCACGCTCCCGGGCGCGTAGCCGACGCCGAGCGCGCGCAGCACCGCGTGCCGCCATCCGACGAGCTCGCCCACCTTCGCGGGGTCGATCGCGAGGTTCGCCTGCAGCCCGGTGTTGTACATCGCCATCAGGATGCAGGGGATCGCGGCGATGATGACCATCATCATCATCCGCTTCAGGTCGAGCGCGTCGCGGACGTGCGCGCCGGACTTCGTGGTCGAGCCGGGCGCATAGAGGAACGTGTCGAACGCCTCCCAGAGCGGGAACAGGCGCTCGTAGCGGCCGCCCTTCTCGAAGTGGTGGCCGACCGAGTCGAGGATCTGTCGCAGCGCCTTCATCCGTGGTGCTCCGATTCCTCTTCCTTGCGGATGCGCTCGAGCATCGCGCGGAGCAGGGGACCCCACTCGGTCTTGCCGGGATCGACGAACGTGGCGAGCGCCAGGTCTTCCTCGTCGAGCTCCAGCACCCCCAGCGCCTCGGCACGCTCGATGTCGCCGGTGGCGAGCGCCCGCAGCAGGAAGGTCGGCATCAGGTCCATCGGCATCACCCGCTCGTAGCTGCCGATCGGCACCATCGCCCGCGCGCCGCCGTTGGTCGAGGTGTCGAGCGCGAGCGGCCGGCGCGCGAGCGCGCCGAGCACGACGTTCCAGATGGAGAACTTGTTGGCGCCCGGCGTGATGTAGCCGAACATCTCGCGCTCGCGCGCCTCGGGCAGGATCGACACCTGCTGATGGTAGCGGCCGAGGAAGCCTTCCGCCTCGCCCGTCGCGGTACGTCCGCCGAGCACCGAGCCGGAGATCGTCCGCTGCGTTCCGGGGCGCATCTCGCCGCGGACGAGCTCGTCGATCGACGCGCCGATGCGCGTGGAGAGGAGGCGCGCGCGCAATGCACCGGGACCCGCGATCGACACGATGCGGGTCGTGTCGACCTTGCCGGTGCGAAACAGCCTGCCGATCGCCGCGACGTCCTGGGCGCCGGCGTGCCAGGCCTGTCGCACGTGGTCGACGGGGTCGAGCAGATGGATGTGCAGGCCGACGGTACCGGCAGGATGCGGCCCGGCGAAACGTTCGACGATCACGCGGGGATCGTCGGGCACGGGCAGATCGGCCGTCGCGTCCATGCACACGAAGATGCGGCCGGAGGTCAGCTTCGACAGCACCGCGACGCCGTCGCGGAAGTCCTCGCCGCGGCCCGCCAGCACGACGCGCATGTCCGGTGCGTGCGGGTGGGTGTCGGTCGCGGTGACGAAGATCGACCGCGGCGAGATGGCGGGACTCGCGACGTGGCTGTACGGACGCGTCCGCAGTGCCGTCCACAGGCCCGACTCGAGCAGCAGCGCGCGCACGTCGTCGGTCCCCAGCGCCGCGACCGGGCGCCCCGAGAACGACGCGAAGGGGACGGCGTCGTCCCCGGCATTGCGATCCACGGCGACGACCAGCGCAACGAAGGCACGCCGGACGCCGCGGTGCACGGCCTCGACCGTGCCCGTCGCCGGCGCCGTGTAGCGCACGCCGGGCAGCTTGCGGTCTTCGTACACGGGCTGTCCCGCGCGCACGGCGTCGCCGGGTTGCACGAGGAACGACGGCTTCAAGCCCGGCGCATCCGCGCCGAGCAAGGCGACGCGTCGCACGGCCGTCGCGGGCTCGACGGCCTGCGTCGGCGCGCCCGAGAGCGGCAGGTCGAGTCCCTTGCGGATGCGGTGCAGCGTCACTCGCGCTTCCTCCTTGCGCGCACTACCGGGTCGGCGAACCGGGCCGTCCGGCGCACTCGTTGCGCCGCGGCCCCCTGAAGACTAGGGGCAGCATCGTCGGCGCGGCTTGACGGAGATCAACAGGCCCGACCCGTTCGAGTCGGGTCGGGTCAACCATGCTGCGTCTGGTCAGGCGTACGACGGATAGCGCGGGTCGTACATCTTTGCCCGGACGTGGCTGGCGAGGTCGGCGGGCCGCTCGATCGTCGCGAGGCCGTCACGGTACGCCACCTCGGCGACGGCGGTCGCGATCCTGGCCGAGACGTCGCGCACCGCGTGCAGCGGCGGGTAGAGGCTGCCCTGCGCGAGGTCGCCCTCGGTCACCGACTCAGCGAGCATCCGCGCCGATGCCATGAACATCGAGTCGGTGACACGCGCCGCGTGGCAGGCGATCACGCCGAGCCCGACGCCCGGGAAGATGTAGGAGTTGTTGCCTTGGCGCGGCACGTGGCGTCGCCCGTCCTGCACGACCGGGTCGAACGGGCTGCCGGAGGCGAACAGCGCGCGGCCGCCGCTCCAGCGGTAAGCATCCTCGGCGGTGCACTCGGCTTTCGAGGTCGGGTTCGACAGCGCGAACACGATCGGCCGCTCGTTCTGCGCCGCCATCGCCTCGACGACGTCGCGCGTGAACGCGCCCGGCATCGCGGCGACGCCGATGATCGCGGTGGGCTTGAGCGTCTTTACCGCGTCGAGGAAGTTCGCGACCGGCGGGTGCTCGTGCGCGTAGCGGCGTTTGTGGGCGTTGAGGTCGGGGCGGCTGGCGGTGACCAGCCCCTTCGAGTCGACGAGGAAGCAGCGCCCCCGCGCGTCGGCCTCGGCGAGGCCGTCCTCGCGCATCGCCTGCGTGAGCAGGTCGGAGATGCCGACCGCCGCCTCGCCGGCGCCGAGGCACAGGAAGCGCTGCGCCACGATGGGCTTGCCGGTGACCCGCAGCGCCGAGAACATGCCGGCGACGGCCACCGCCGCCGTGCCCTGGATGTCGTCGTTGAACGTGCAGATGCGCTCGCGGTACTTCTCGAGCAGCCGGAATGCGTTGTGATTCGCGAAGTCCTCGAACTGGACCACGACGCCGGGAAACACGCCCTGCGTGGCGTCGATGAACTCCTCGACGAACTCGTCGTAGTCCGAGCCGGTGAGCCGTGGCTCGCGCTCGCCGACGTAGAGCGGGTCGCGGCGCAATGCCTCGTTGTTGGTGCCGACGTCGAGCATCACGGGCAGGCAGCCCGCCGGGTCGATGCCGGCGCAGGCGGTGTACAGCGACAGCTTGCCGATCGGGATGCCCATGCCGTTCGCGCCGAGGTCGCCGAGGCCGAGGATGCGCTCGCCGTCGGTGACCACGATCATCGCCACTTCGCGGTGCGGCCAGTTGCGCAGCACCTGGTCGATGCGGCCACGGTCGCGGCGCGACACGAAGATGCCGCGCGGCCTGCGGTAGATGTGGCCGAACTGCTGGCAGGCGAGGCCGACGGTCGGCGTGTAGATGATCGGCGTCATCTCGTCGGGGTAGTCGGTGATCACCCGGTAGAAGAGCGCCTCGTTGCGGTCCTGCAGCGACTCCAGCATGATGTACTTCGCGAGCGGCGTGGAGAGCCGCCGGAAGTTCTCGAGCACCCGCGAGACCTGCTCTTCCTGCGTCGAGACGTGGGGGGGCAGCAGCCCGCGCAAGGCGAGCGCGTCGCGCTCCGCCTCGGTGAACGCGGTGCCCTTGTTCAGCGTCGGTTCGCGCAGCAGCGCGACGCCGCGCGGGAACCACGAGGGGATCTGCTGGTGGGGATGCCACGGACGCCGCGGGTGCATGGTGCGCGAACCTCTTGGTTGTGGCGCTGCGCCGCGGCCCCCCGGCCTGCCGGCGGATCGCGCCGCTCGGGCAGTGCCGGGACGCGCTGGCCGCAGGCCCGGTGTTGGTCGAATTCCTGTCGCCGGCGCCTTGCGGCGCCACGCGGCGCTAGCCGTGCAGCTTCTCGTACTTAGCCTGCAGCTGGTCCTTGCTTTCCTGGTGTGCCGGATCGGGAATGATGCAGTCCGCCGGACAGACGCTCACGCACTGCGGCTCCTCGTGCGCGCCGATGCACTCGGTGCACTTGGCGGGGTCGATCACGTAGATCGGCGAGCCGGACGCGATGGCGTCGTTGGGGCACGGCTCCACGCAGGCGTCGCAGGCGGTGCAGTCGTCGGTGATGATCAGTGCCATGGGGTTCTCCTGTTGGTCGGGGTAGTCGATCGGTGAGGGTGCGCTCGCGCGTCGCCGCCTATGCGAACTCGCTCGCGTAGGACTTCAGGGCCTTCATGTAGTTCGAGCGCTCGAAGGCGTCGGGATCGGGGCACGACCGCTGGCTGAGCGAGCCCTTCATCTGCGCGACGGACTCGTACTCACGCTCGCGCATCCAGGCCTCGACGCCGCGCACGAGCGTGTCGACGTGCTGCGGGCCCTTCATCAGCAGGCTGCTCGCGACCATCACGCAGTCCGCGCCGGCGAGCAGCACCTTGATCACGTCGTCGGCCGTGTGCGCGCCGCCGGTCGCCGCGAGGCTCGCCTCGACCCGGCCGTGCAGGATGGCGATCCAGCGCAGCGCGAGGCGCAGCTCGTCGGACGTGGAGAGCACGAGATGGGGCGCGACCTCCAGCTCCTCCAGCATGATGTCCGGCTGGACGAAGCGATTGAACAGCACGAGCCCGGAGGCGCCGGCCTGCACGAGGCGCACCGCCATGCTTGCCATCGCGCTGAAGTAGGGAGCGACCTTCACCGCGACCGGAACCCGCGTTGCCGCCCGCACCGACGCGACCAGGTCGACGTAGCGCTGCTCGACCGCCGCGCCGGTGTCGGCCGGATCGGCGGCGAGGAAGTAGACGTTGAGCTCGATCGCGTGGGCGCCGGCCTCCTCGAACTGCTTCGCGATGCGCGTCCAGCCGCCGGGCGTGTAGCCGTTCAGGCTGGCGATCACCGGCACCGATAGCGCCTTGCGGGCATCGGCGATCAGCTTCAGGTACCGGGCGGCACCGCTGTCGTGGGGTTGCATCTCGGGGAAGAAGCCGCGCGCCTCCGGCGACAGCTCGGCGCCGTACAGCATCAGGTTGTGGGCCGCCATCTCCTCGTGCTCGATCTGCTCCTCGAACAGCGAGGGCAGCACGACGGCGCCGACGCCGGCGTCCTCGAGCCGCTTCAGGCTGTCGACCGAGCCGGTCAGCGGCGACGCCGACGCGACCACGGGATTGGCGAGCTCGAGGCCCAGGTACCGGCTCTTGAGGTCGATGCTCATCACTTCACCTCCTCGGACGGGGCTCCCGCGGCCGGCGGTTCGCCCTTCTTGGTGGACGGTTCCGCCACGACACGGTGCACGCCCGCGATTTGCTCGTAGAGTTGCCAGCGCGCGTCGGCGTCAGCCTGCGCGGCCTTCGAAAGCTCCTTCGCGCGGGCCGGGTCGGCCTGCGCGAGCATCGCGTAGCGGCCCTCCTTCATCGTGAACTGCTCGAGCGGGATCGTGGGTTTCCGCGAGTCGAGCTTGAGCGGCTGGTCGGCACCGCCCATGCCGAGACGCGGATCGTAGTGGTAGAGCGTCAGGTAGCCGCTCTTCACCGCGTCACGCTGGTGGCTCATCCCGGTGGTCATGTCGATGCCGTGCGCGATGCAGTGGCTGTAGGCGATGATCAGCG
>CAYQAF010000056.1:0-8194 GCA_964415375.1 uncultured Alcaligenaceae bacterium | reverse complement strand
CCTTGATCACCTTCTCGGTGGTGGCGGTACCATTGCTCGCGAACACCACGGGATCCTGCAGGATCAGGTCGAACTTCTCGGCTTCGGCGATCTGCTGGATCACCTTGTTCGCGCGCTCCTGGATGCTCGCGAGCTCCTCGTTGCGGCGCAGGTTCAGGTCCTCGCGGAACTCGCGCTGCGCGCGCTGCATGTCGCGCGTCAGGTTGGCGAGGTCGCGCTCCTTGTTGCGACGGTCCTGCTCGGACATCGTCGCGCCGTCCTTGTCGAGCGTCGACTGCAGGTCGCGGACCTGCTTCGCGAGCTTGCCCAGCTCGCCGTCGCGGTTGGCGAATTCCTTCTCGAGCTTCTGCTGCGCGCGCTTGGCCGGCGTCGCCTCGCGGAACAGCCGCTCGGTATTGACGAAGCCGATCTTGTAGTCGGCGGCCGACGCGACGCCGCAGGCGATCGCGAGGAGCGCGGCGGCGGCAAGGGTAGCGGAACGTTTCACGACGGTCTCCTGCGTGGGACGGCGACGGTCAGAACACGTTGCCGACCTGGAATTGGAACTGCTGGATGCGGTCGAAGCACTTGTCCTTGATCGGGAACGCGTAGCTGAACTTGAGCGGGCCGATCGGCGAATTCCACGCCAGCCCGACGCCCGCCGAGTAACGGAAATCCTGCGACCCCGGATAGACGACCTCGGGGTCGGTCGACGGCCCGCCGGCGCAGCTCGCGACGTTGACGGAGTACTGCGGCAGCGAGCTGGACGCCCAGATCTGCCCGACGTCGAAGAACACGCTGCCGCGTACCGACTTGTCGCCCTTGAAGATCGGGTAGAACAGCTCGACGTTGCCCACGATCTTGCGCTTGCCCCCCAGCACGTTGCCGAAGATGTCCAGCGGGCCGAGCGAGTTCGACTCGTAACCGCGCACCGAGCCGACGCCGCCGCCATAGAAGTTCTTGAAGAATGGCAGCGAGGCGCAATACTGCTCCTCTCCCAGGAGCGGTGGCGGGCACGCGGGCTGATTGTAGCCGTCCGCGTACCCGACGTCGCCGCGCACCATCAGCACGAAGTCGCCGTACACCGGCCAGAACCACTGGTGCAGGTAGTTGATACGGTAGTACTGGAGGTCGCCCGGGGGCATGCCCAGCTCGGCAAAGGCGCTCTGCAGGCGGCCGCGGGTCGGATAGAGGATGTCGTCGCGCGTGTCGCGCGCCCACCCGACGGTGCCGACGAAGTTCCACGTCGGGTTGCCGTATTGCAGGACGAAGGCGTTGTAGACGGGCGGGCTATCGTCGAACAGCGAGAGGTCGGTGCGCTCGACGCGCATGCCGAAGTTGATGGTGTCGGTCTCCGTCACGGGCACGCCGAAGCCGATCGCGGCGCCGCCGATGGTCGACGCGTACTGCGAGATCGCCAGCCCCGACGGGTCGGTCTTGCGGTAGTAGAGCTCGATCGTGCGCGACACGCCGTCGACGGTCCAGTACGGCTCGGTGAACATGAACGAGTACAGCGTGTTGTAGCTGCTGGTGTTGACCGCGAGCGAGAGCGCGTTGCCCGAACCGAGCACGTTCTGCTGCGACACCGACGCGTTGAACACCAGGCCGTCCGCCGACGAGTAGCCGACGCCGGCCAGCAGGTTGCCGGTGGACTTCTCGGTGACCGTGATCTCGATGTCGACCTGATCGGGCGAGCCCGGCACCGGCGGCGTCTCGATGTTGATGTCGGGCTCGAAGTAGCCGAGCCGGCGGATCCGCACCTTGGAGCGCTCGATGCGCGGGCCGTCGTACCACGCCCCCTCGAGCTGCCGCACTTCGCGGCGGATCACTTCGTCGCGGGTCTTGACGTTGCCGGAGATGTTGACCTTGCGCACGTACACACGGCGTCCCGGGTCGACGAAGAACGTGAACGCGGCGGTGTTCTTCTCGCGGTCGATTTCGGGAACCGCGTTCACGTTGGCGAACGCGTAGCCTTCCGCGCCGAGGCGGTCGCTGATGTCCTTGGCCGAGGCCTGCAGCCGCGAGCGGGAGAACGTTTCGCCCGGCTTGACGCGGATCAGGCGCTTGAGCTCCGGCTCCTCCACGGCGAGCTCGCCCGCGAGCCGCACGTCGGAGATCGTGTAGCGCGGGCCCTCGTTGATGTTGACCGTGATCGTGATGTTCTCGCGGTCGGGCGTGATCGCGACCTGGGTCGACTCGACCGCAAACTCGAGGTAGCCGCGGTCCTGGTAGAAGCTGCGCAGCGCCTCGAGGTCGGCGCCGAGCTTCTGCTTGCTGTACTGGTCGTTCTTGGTGTACCAGGTGAACCAGCCGGGCGTGGTGAGCGTGATCTCGGAGAGCAGCTGCGCTTCGGTGAAGGCCTTGGCGCCGACGATGTTGATGCGCTGGATGCGCGTCACCGAGCCCTCGTCGATCGTGAAATTGATCGCGACGCGGTTGCGCTCCTGCGGCGTCACCGTGGTCTGCACCTTGGCGCTGTAGAGGCCGCGCGAGATGTACTGGCGCTTCAGTTCCTGCTCGGCACGCTCGAGCGCGGCGCGGTCGAAGATGCGGGCCTCGGTGAGCCCGATGTCCTTCAGCGCCTTCTTGACGGTGTCGGTGTCGAACTCCTTGTTGCCGACGAAAGTGATCGAGCTGATCGTCGGCCGCTCCTGCACGGCGACGATCAGGACGTCGCCCTGCCGCTCGAGGCGCACGTCGCGGAAGAACCCGGTCGCGTAGAGCGCCTTCACCGCCTGCGACGCCCGCGCGTCGTCGACGCGCTCGCCGACCTTGATCGGCAGGTAGCTGAACACGGTGCCGGCCTCGGTGCGCTGGGCGCCCTCGACGCGGATGTCCTTGACCACGAACGGGTCGAAGGCGAACGCGGCGCCCGCGAACAGCGCCACGACGACGAGCGACGCGAGACGCAGTGCGTGTCGCGCCCGCCGCGCAGGTTGCCCGGTCGTGCGGCAGTCAGAACAGTCGAGAGAAGTCATTGAATAGCGCGAGGGCCATCAGCGCAGCCAGGACGGCCATGCCGATCCGCTGGCCGAGCTCGAAGGCACGATCCGAGAGCGGACGGCCACGCACGATTTCAGCGAAATAATACAGCAATTGACCGCCATCCAATAACGGCACCGGCAGCAGGTTGAGAACGCCGAGGCTGATGCTGATGAGCGCGAGGTAGCCGACGAAGACCAGCGCGCCCGCTTGCGCCGACTGGCCCGCGTAGTCGGCGAGCGTGATCGGTCCGCTGATGTTCCTGACCGAGGCTTCCCCGGTGAGCACGCGGCCGAGCATCTTCACGGTGAAGACCGACAGCTCCCAGGTCTTGCGCGCCCCTTCCACGAGCGCCCTCAGCGGACCGTAGCGGACCGTCGTCGCGAGGCCCTTCGCGACTTCCGGATCGACCTTGAGCCTCACGCCGGCGATGCCCACCCGGCGTCCACCCGACTCGGTAGCGTCGGGCACCAGCGGCACGTCGAAGCGCGCGCCGTCGCGCTCGACGCGGAACAGGATTTCCACACCCGGCTTCGCGTTCGTCGCCACCGCGACGTCGGCGGGCGAGCGCACCAACGCGCCGTCGACGGCGAGGATCCGGTCACCCGACCGGAGACCCGCGCGCGCCGCGGGCTTCCCGGCGACGGCCTCCTCGATCAGCGGGGGCCCGAAGTCTGCGGCAAGCCCCAGCTTCTGCATGAACGGGCCTTCCCAGTCGCTCCCCGACAGTTGCGCAAGGCTCAGCACGCGCGTCGCCTGGGTGCCGCCAAGCGTCGAGACGGCGAGCTCGATGCGGTCCCGTCCCGACGCCTCGAGGAGGCGCCAACGCAGGTCGTGGAAGCTCTCCACGGCCACGCCATCGACGTCGGTGACCCGGTCGCCGGCCACGATGCCTGCCACCGCCGCGGGGGTTCCCGCGAGGGGTTCCGCGAGGACCGGCTTGTGACCGGGCACGCCGGCCACGTACAGCCCCGCATAGAGCAACACCGCGAGCAGCAGGTTCGCGATCGGGCCCGCCGCGACGATCGCGATGCGCCGCCAGACGCTCGCGCGGTTGAACGACCGCGGCAGGTCCTCGGGCGGCAGGTTCCCTTCGCGTTCGTCCGCCATCTTCACGTAGCCGCCGAGCGGCAGCGCCGAGACCGCGAACTCGGTTTGGTCGGCGCCGACGCGCCGGGACCAGACGACGCGACCGAAGCCCACCGAGAAGCGCAGCACCTTGACGCCGCACCAACGGGCGACCAGGTAGTGACCGAGCTCGTGGAACGTCACGAGGATGCCGAGCACCACGAGAAAGGATGCGATCTTGATGGCTACGTCCATGGATCCTCTGCTTCGATCACGTCGCGTGGAGCGAATGCCCGCCGTCGCGCATCCCGAGGCGGTCCCGGGCAGCGCGGCGCGCCTCGCCGTCGGCGGCGAGCGCCTCGTCCAGCGTGCCGATCGGGTGCGCGGGCAAGCGCTCGAGCACCTCGGCGCACGTCGCCGCAATGTCGGTGAACCGGGCCCGACCGGTGAGAAAGGCTTCGACCGCGATCTCGTTGGCCGCGTTCAGCGCGACCGGTGCGCTGCCGCCGGCGTCCAGCGCGGCGTAGGCGAGCCCGAGGCACGGGAAGCGTTCGAGATCGGGCTCGGCGAACGCAAGCGCCGCGAGCGCCGGGAGCTCGAGCCGCGGCACCCCGGCGTCGATGCGCTCCGGATGGGCGAGCGCCTGCGCGATCGGCGTACGCATGTCCGGGTGTCCGAGCTGCGCTAACACCGAGCCGTCGACGTACTCGACCAGCGAGTGGATGACGCTCTGCGGATGGATGACCACTTCGATCGCATGCCGCGGCACGCCGAACAGCCAGTGCGCCTCGATCACCTCGAGGCCCTTGTTCATCATCGTCGCGGAGTCGACCGAAATCTTGCGCCCCATCGACCAGTTCGGGTGCGCGCACGCCTCGTCGGGGGTGACCGCGCCGAACTGCGCGAGCGGCCGCTCGCGCAGTGGGCCCCCGGAAGCGGTGAGCAGGATGCGCCGCACACCCGCCTTCGCGGGATCGCGCGCGTAGCCCTCGGGCAGGCACTGGAAGATCGCGTTGTGCTCGCTGTCGATCGGCACGAGCGTCGCGCCGCCCTCTGCTGCTGCCCGCATGAACAGCGCGCCGCCGATCACCAGTGCCTCCTTGTTCGCGAGCAGCACGCGCTTGCCCGCGCGCGCCGCGGCGAGCGTCGGGGAGAGCCCGGCGGCACCGACGATCGCCGCGAGCACCGTGTCGGCCTCGGCGAGCGAAGCCGCCTCCACCAGGCCCTCGGGCCCCGCCAGTACGCGCGTGGGCAAATGGTCCCCGGCGAGGTCGACGGCGAGTGCCCGCGCGGCCTCGACATCGAGCAGCGCCGCGATCGTCGGGCGAAAGCGCCGGCACAGCGCGGCGAGCTTCGCGGCGTTGCGATGCGCGGCGAGCGCCGCCACGACGAAGCGGTCCGGGTGGCGGGCGATGACGTCGAGCGCCGAGTCGCCGATCGAGCCGGTGGCACCGAGCAGCGCGACGCGCCGCATCATACGGGTGCCGCCTTGGCGAGCCAGGCCGTCGCCGCCAGCGCTGCGAACGGCATCGCGGCGATGAGCGCGTCGATGCGGTCGAGCACGCCGCCGTGCCCGGGCAGCAGCGTGCCGCTGTCCTTCGCGCCGGCCTGGCGCTTCAGCATCGACTCGTAGAGGTCGCCGACCACGGACACGGCCGCGAGCAGCATCACGAAGGCGACGAACGCCAGCGTCGCCGAAACGCCCGGCGCGCCATCGAAGCCCGCCGCGCGCGCGAACGGCACGAGCGCGAGCGCGTCGAGCGCGGCGGCGGCGAGCGCGCCGTACACGCCTTCCCAGGTCTTGCCCGGGCTCACCCGCGGCGCGAGCTTGCGCCGGCCGAAGCGGCGCCCCGCGAAGTACGCGGCGGTATCGGCGATCCACACCACCGCCATCGCGGCGAGGATGAGCCAGGGCGAACGCGCCTGCAGCTCGACCACGGCAAACCACGCGCCGACGAGTGCGACGGCGCCCGCCACGCCCGTGGCCACCCGCCGCGGCATCGGCCATCCCTTGGCGAGCCAAAGCGGAGCGACGAGCAGCCAGAACAGCGCGGCCAGTCCGCACACCGCCGCCGCCACGTGCCCCGGCCAGCCGCGCGCGAAGCCCAGTACCGGCAACCCGAGCAGTGCGATCGCGGCGGCGACGACGGCCGCCACCAGCATCCACCTGCCGCCGGCACCGTAGCCTGCGAGACGCGACCACTCGTGGGCGGCGACGGCGACGAACGCCAGCGCGAACAGCCCCCACCCGAACGGCGGCAGCAGGAACAGCGCCGCGAGGACCAGCGGCACGAGCACGACAGCGGTCGCGACGCGTTGCGCAAGCGAGGACATCGCCATCGTCGTCGCCGTCGCGAGACCGTGGAACCCGCCGCCACCGCGCACCCCGGCGCGTCGCCGGGGCGCACGCTAGCGGCGCGTGCCCCCGGCCGCGGTCTCCTGCACCTGCTCGCTGGTGCGGCCGAAGCGGCGCTCGCGCCCGCGGAACGAGGCGATCGCCGCGTCGAGCGCCGCAGCATCGAAGTCCGGCCACAGCAGGTCCGTGAAATAGAGCTCGGTGTAGGCGAGCTGCCACAGCAGGAAGTTGGAGATCCGCTGCTCGCCGCCGGTGCGGATGAACAGGTCCGGCTCCGGTGCGTAGGCCATCGCGAGGAACGGCGCGATCGCCTCGGGATCGAGCGGCGCATCCGGCTCCAGGGCATCGCGGTGCAACGTGTAGTAGCGGCGCGCCGCCTGGGCGATGTCCCAGCGCCCCCCGTAATTGGCGGCGATCGTCAGCGTGAGCCGCTTGTTGCCGGCAGTAAGGTGCTCGCCCGCCGCAATGCGCTCGCGGATCACCGCGTCGAAGCGGGACACGTCGCCGACCACGCGCAGCCGGATGCCGTTCTGGTGCAGCGTCGCAACCTCCTGCGCGAGCGCGCGGAGGAAGAGCTCCATCAGGATGTTCACTTCGTCGGCGGGCCGGCGCCAGTTCTCGCTGGAGAACGCGAACAGCGTCAGGTACTCGATGCCGCGCTCGATCGACGCGCGGATCACCGCACGCACCGTCTCGACGCCCTTGCGGTGTCCGGCCACGCGCGGCAGGAGCCTCTTTTTCGCCCAGCGACCGTTGCCGTCCATGATGATTGCGACGTGCCTCGGAACGCTGCCGGCGGCAGGAACCTCGCGGGTGGTACTCGGATGGGGCACGGCGGGAATCGTGTCGGTGTCCGGGCGGGCGCGGTCGCGGCGACCGTGCCGGGCTCGAGCGCTAGATCGCGAGCAGATCCACTTCCTTGGCCTGCAGCGCCTTGTCGACCTCGCTGATCCAGCGGTCGGTGAGCTTCTGCAGGTCCTCGAGCGCACGGCGCTCGTCGTCCTCGGAGATCTCGTGCCCCTTCAGCAGCTTCTTCAGGTGGTCGTTCGCGTCACGGCGCACGTTGCGGATCGCGATACGGGCGTCCTCGGCCTCGTGCCGCACCACCTTGATCAGGTCGCGGCGGCGCTCCTCGGTGAGCGCCGGCATCGGCACGCGGATCACGTCCCCCGACGTGGCGGGGTTGAGCCCGAGGTCGGAGTCGCGGATCGCCTTCTCGATCGCCTGCACCATCTTCTTCTCCCACGGCTGCACGTTGATCGTCCGCGCATCGCCGAGGGTGACGTTGGCGCACTGGCTGATCGGCAGGTACGAGCCGTAGTAGTCGACCGTCACGTGGTCGAGCAGGCCCGTGTGCGCCCGGCCGGTGCGCACTTTCTGGTAGTCGCCCTTCAGCGACTCGACCGTCTTCGACATCTTCTGCTCGGCGGTCTTCTTGATCTCCGCGATCGGCATCTGGGGATGGCTCCTCTAGCAGTGGACGAGCGTGCCCTCGTCCTCACCCATCACCACGCGCGTAAGTGCGCCGGGCGTGAAGATCGAGAACACCTTGAGCAGCATGTTCTGGTCGCGGCACAGCGCGAGCGCGGTCGCGTCCATCACCTTGAGGTTCTTCACGATCGCCTCGTCGAACGTGAGCTCGGCGTAGCGGCGCGCCGTCGGGTCGCGCTTCGGGTCCGCCGTGTAGACGCCGTCCACCTTGGTGGCCTTGAGCACGATGTCGACGCCCATCTCGCGGCCCCGCAGCGCGGCCGCGGTGTCGGTGGTGAAGAACGGGTTGCCGGTGCCGGCGGCGAAGATCACCACCTT
>CAYQAF010000055.1:0-8386 GCA_964415375.1 uncultured Alcaligenaceae bacterium | reverse complement strand
TCCGGGCCTGGCCTGCGGCGACGCTGGCGTTGCTCCTCACCGCGATCGCGTTCGGCGCCGCACTGATCTTCCCCTGGACCTGAGCCTCGTCACCCATGACCGACACGAACATCCATGACGTCCACCTCGACCTCTCCGATCCGCGCGAGCTGTTCCTGCCGGCCGAGCTCGATCCGATCGGTGGCCAGCCGTACGCGGAGCCCGGGCTCGAGCGCATCCTCAACCGCATCCGGACGCAGCCTAACCGTCCGGTTCGCGCGACGCTGCGGCTGCCCGCGGCGTCGCGTACGCACGACCTCGAGGCGCGGATGCGCTCGGGCCTGCAGCAGTACTGCGATCACCGCATCGGGCAGATCTCGAACGACATCGCGAGCCTCCGGCAGGAGGGCCTCGCCACGCTCTGGCGCGGGCTCCTGTTCCTCGCGCTGTGCATGCTCGGGTCGCAGGTGCTCGGCGAGCCGAAGTTCCTGCCCGGCATCCTGGCGCGCTTCCTCGACGAGGGCCTGATCATCGCCGGGTGGGTCGCGCTGTGGTACCCGCTCGATGCGCTGCTCTACCAGCACTGGCCGCTGAAGCGCGAGCGGCGGCTCTACCAGTCGCTCCGCGGCATGGAGCTGAAGCTCGAGTTCGTCGACTGAGCGCTGGCCGTCGCAATGAAGACAGTCGTCGGGAACCGGACCATCGGATGGCGGTTCGCCCTGCTCGTGCCGCTGCTGCTCGGGCAGGACGCCGGCGCTGCGCGCCGCTTCACCGAGCTCGGCACGGGACGTGGTCTAGATACCAATGTCGCAGTCTCGATGCTCGTCGACCGGGACGGCCTGCTGTGGGTCGGCTCGCGCGAGGGACTGTTCCGTTATGATGGCTACCAGGCGACGGCGTTCCTGCCCGATGCGGACCGCCCCGGCAGTGTCAGTGACCTCGACATTCGCTCGCTGTACGAGGCGCGTGACGGCGCGCTCTGGGTTTCCACGAACACCGGTGGCCTGAACCGGCGCGACCCGCGCACGGGCGAGTTCACCCAGTTCCACCACGATTCGGCCGATCCGCGGTCGCTCAGCGATGCGAGTGTCTACGGCGTGGCCGAGGACGCCGCAGGCCGGATCTGGGTGGGCACGCAGCGCGGGCTCAATCGGCTCGAGGCGGATGGTCGCAGCTTCACGCGCTTTTTCCACGCCGACGGCGACGCCGCGAGCCTGGCGCACGACTGGGTGTATGCGGTGCATCGTGGACTGTCCGGGAACCTGTGGATCGGCACCGTTGGCGGCGGCATCGATCGACCGGCCGCCTCGGGCGAAGGCTTCGAGCACTTCCCGCTGGCCGAGCTGATCGATGGCCAGCGCGGCCTCAACGACGTGTTCGGGATCCATGAAACCGCCGATGGGCGCGTCTGGGCCGGCACGCGCGACGGGCTGGTCGTGCTCGACCCGACGCAACGCACCGCAGAGCGTTTCGATCTTGCCGGCGACGCGGGTACGCAGCCGCTGATCACGACGATGCATGCCGATCGCTATGGGCGGCTGTGGATCGGCACGCTGGCGCAAGGCGTCCTGGTCGTCGACCTCGCGACGCGGGAGTGGCAGCGCGCGCATCCAGGCAGCATCGGCGCGCCCGGCAACCTGCCGGCACAGCCGCAACTCAGCATCGCAACGACCGATCACATGCTGTTCGTCGGCACGTGGGGCAGCGGCGTCTACCGGGCGCCCCTCGACCAGCCGGAGTTCCGGTTGCTCGCGCCGGGTCCGGACGGCGTCGGGCTGCGCGACAAGAACGTCACGGCGGTGATGGGTCGCGTGACGGCTGGCCAGCCGTGGGTGGGCAGTTTCGGCGGCGGCCCGCAGCGAGTCGACGTCGTCGCCGGCACCGTCGTGCCGACCGGTGGCTCGTCGACCGACCTGATCCTGAAATCGGGCGTGCTGAGCTTCGCAGTGACGCAGGACGGTTCGCACTTTGCAGGATCGACCGAGGGTCTCTACCGGTTCGCCGACGACGGCAGCAACCTCGGCCTCGAGACCCACGACGCGGCTCGAGCCGACGGCATCGGTCGAGGCTACGTCGGTGCCCTGCTGTCCGCCGGAGACGACGGACTCTGGGTCGGCGTCGGCGGCAGTGGCCTGTTCCTGCGCGATGCCCGCACCGGGCGCTATCGCAGCTTCCGGCACGACGCCGCCGTGCCCGATTCGTTGACGGGCGACTACATCACGGCGTTGTCCCATGCGACGGGCGGATACCTGTGGGTCGGCACCCGCTCCGATGGCCTCAATCGCTGCCGAATCGAGCCCTGGTCCTGCGAACGCTTCGATGGTCGCAGCGCGAGTGAGCCCAACCTGCGGCACTTTCACGTGACTGCGTTACGTCGTGACCGCGACGGCGGGCTGTGGGTAGCCACCGACGGCGGCGGACTGCATCGTGCGCACGTGAATGCTACCGGTCGTGTAACGCACTTCGAGCGCTGGGGCGTCGATCGCGGCCTGCTGGCCGACGGCATCATGGGCATCGAGCAGGACGACGATGGCTCGCTATGGCTCAGCACCCGCCATGGCCTCTCGCGACTGGATCCCGCGACGGACCGGGTCGTGAACCACGTCGTCCAGTCCGGGCTGCCGGTCAGCCACTTCAACACCGGCGCCTCGTCCACCGATACGGGCTTCGTGCACTTCGGCTCGGTCGAAGGGCTGGTCAGCATCCCCAAGGGCACGCCATTCCAGGTGCGACCACCCGCCCCGGTGCGGATCACCGGCATCGAGCGGCTGGCGGGTGGGGCTGGCCAGCAACTGGCGCCCGTCGCGCTGCTCGGCGGGTTCGTGAAGCGACACGACGACGTGCTCGCGCTCGAGTTCGCAGTGCTCGATTTTGCCGAGACGCCGCACGAATACGCCTATCGCCTGCGGCCGCAGGATGGCTGGACCGCTCTTGGCCGCCGCCGCCAAGTGACTTTCGTCGGCCTGGCGCCGGGTCACTATCGCTTCGAGGTGCGCGGCCGCGACGCGTTCGGCGCGTGGAGCACGAGCCCGTCACTCGACTTCCAGGTGGTGCCTCCGTTCTGGATGACACTCTGGTTCCGCGGCCTGGCGCTCGCCTTGATCGTGGCGCTGGCGCTTGGGCTGCACCTGGCACGGCTGCGCTCACTGCGGCGGCGTAACGTGGTGCTCGAGCGACTCGAGGGGCAGCGCGAGCAGGCGCTGGCGCGCGCCCGGCTCAGCCAAGGCGAACTCGAGGAGGCCTACGCCGGCCTGCGGCAACTGACGGGGCGTCTCGAGTCGGCGAAGGAAGACGAGCGCAGCCGCATCTCCCGTGAACTGCACGACCAATTCGGCCAGACGCTGACGGCTGCCAAGATCAACCTGCAGATGCTGCGCAGCACCGCGGCCGATCCGGCCGTGGCACGGCGGCTCGAGGACTCGGTCACGATGATGGATGGCATGATCCGCCAGGCGCGCGACATCGCACGGGGCCTGCGGCCTCCACTGCTCGACGAAGCGGGACTCGTGCCCGCGCTCGATCATCACCTGAAGTCGCTGGCCGAGCGGTCCGGAGTGCGCATCGAAGTGGACGCGGCGCCCGGGGTCGCGGCTGCGCCACGCGGGCTCAATACGACGGTGTTCCGCGTCGTCCAGGAAGCCGTCAGCAACGCACTGCGCCATTCGGGCGCCGCGTTGATCCGCGTCACGTTGCGTGACGAGCCGGGTGCATTGCGCCTCGTGGTCGAGGACGATGGCGGCGGCTTCGATCCCGAGATCGTCAGCCAGCGAGTCAAGCGCGGTGAGCACCTCGGACTGCTCGGCATGACCGAGAGGGTGCGCAATGCCGGGGGCACGATCGAGCTGGATTCGCGGCCCGGCGCCGGCAGCCGCATCGAGGTCCGGGTGCCGTTTGCCAGGCCCTTGCCGGGCGTGACCTCATCATCGGGGCGAAACTGATGACCACGACGCGACGCATCCTGCTGGCCGACGACCACGCCCTCGTGCGGGCGGGCATCCGCGCATTGCTGGAGAGTCTGCCCGGCGTCGAGGTGATCGGGGAAACCGGCGACGGTCTCGAGGCCGTCGACCACGTCCGGCGCGACCCTCCGGACGCCATCCTGCTCGACATCACGCTGCCCGGCCTGAACGGGCTGGAGGCTGCGGCGCGCATCGCGAAGCTCGACGTGCCGACCCGCGTCCTGATGCTCTCGATGCACGCGTCCGCCGAGTACGCCGCTCGCGCGTTCGCCGCTGGAGCCGCGGGCTACCTCAACAAGGACTCCGCCTTCGACGAGCTGGCGACGGCACTCGAGGAAATCTTTGCCGGCCGGCGCTACCTGTGTCGGGCAATCGACGCCGAGCAGGTGCAGCGGTTCGAGCGGCGCGCCAGCGCCGGCGAGTCGGAACTCGACGCGTTGACGCCACGACAGCGGCAGATCCTGCAGCTGGTCGTCGAGGGCCTGGGCACCCGGCAAATCGCCGAGCGCCTGTACCTGAGCGTCAAGACCGTCGAGAGCCACCGCATCCAGATGATGCAGCGGCTCGGCATCTTCGACGTGCCGGGCCTGGTGCGATTCGCCATCCGCAATGGACTGGTGCCGCCCGAAGCGACCTGACGCTGCAAGCTGCGATGTTCCGGCCGGCACTCAGGGATTCCCTGATTTTGGCGTCCGCCGGCGAAATTCAGGGATTCCCCAATGGTCGACCTGCGCAGCGGCCGGCAGATTCCATCGCCATGCCCGCGGTCCGCCGCGGCAAATCACCCGCAGCCCGCTCCTGGAGAGCCTTTCGTGCCAAACCACTCCCGCTTGCTCCTCCGCTGGTCCGTGGCCTTCGCCGCGGCACTCGCGCTCATGGCCGGACCGGCCGCCCATGCGATGAAGCTCAAGTCACAGAATCTCACGCGGCTGATCGCCGACGCCGACCAGATCGTCGCCGGCAAGGTCACGAACGTGGCCGACGGCGTGACCGAGCGCGGCCTGCCGTATACCGAGATCACGATCGCGGTCGCCGACAGCGCCAAGGGCGAGCTGCGCGGCGGCAAGCGCTACACGTTCCGGCAGTTCGGCCTGCTCGAGCCCCGCAAGATGCCGAACGGTCGCGTCCTGGTGGCCGTGACCCCCGAAGGTTTCCCGCGCTGGCAGCAGGGTGAGCAGGTTGTCGCGTTCCTGTACCGACCCGCATCCCGCACCGGCTTGCAGACCACCGCCGGGCTCGCGCAGGGCAAGCTCACCGTGCTCAACGGACGCATCGCCAACGAGTTCAACAACCGCGGCCTGTTCGACGACGTACAGATCAGCGACGACCTGCTGACCGAGAAGGAGCGGGCGATGCTCAAGAGCCAGGGCCCCGTGGACGTCGCGACGTTCGTCGGCCTGGTCGGCCGGGCCGTCAACGAGAACTGGATCGGCAAGGGGGAGATGCGCTGATGAAGACCTCGATCAGGACGCTGCTCCTCACGCTGGCCGTCATGGGCCCGGTGGCCGAGGCAGCTGGACCGTTGTACCTTGACGATTCCAATCCGCCGCGACCGCTGGCGTGGGACACGAGCAAGGGCCCGATCCCCGTCTGGACGGACGGCGGCGGGGCGTTCACGTTCGACTTCGACGGCGTGACGCCTTTCATCACCATCGAGCGAGCCAACGAGATCACGCAGTTCGCGTTCGACCAGTGGGGCGCCGTGCCGACCGCGACCTTCAAGGCGACGATCGCCGGCACGATCCAGAGCAAGACCGGCATCGCCGATGTCACCGGCGCGAACGCCGCGCAGCTCTACGAGAAGCAGAACGGCTACGGCTTCTGGGTGCTCTACGACACCGACGGTTCGATCCTCGAGGATTACTTCGGCGTGCCGATGTGGGCCGTGCTCGGCATCGCATTCCCGGAGTGGGCAGACGAGAACGGCCGTATCACCGAGGCGACCGCACTTCTGAACGGCTGGTACGTGGACGCGGCCGACACCGCAGGCAACAGGGTCGCCGGCGTGTTCACGCACGAATTCGGCCACGCCATCAACCTCTCGCACGCGCAGGTCAACGGCCCGCTCGTCTACTCGAGCTATCCCTTCGACGGCTTCCGCCGTTATCCGGGCGTGCCGGGCTGCGTCGACCCGGTGTACGCGTCGAGTTGGTACGACGACACCGTCAACCGGGCCGACCCGGCGATCATCGAGACCATGTACCCGTTCATCGACAACTTCAGCGACGTCGGGCAGGAGCAGAGCACCGTCACGCATCCCGACGACGTCGCGGCGATTTCGAACCTCTACCCGACGCCCGCGTACCTGACCGGCCGCGGCTCGATCAGCGGCGTGCTGCGCCTGAAGGACGGACGCACGCAGTTCAGCGGCATCAACGTCATCGCGCGCAACGTCAAGAACCCGCTGTTCGATGCCGTTTCGGCGATGACGGGTGACCAGACTCAGGGTCGCCTGGGGCCCGACGGTCGCTTCACGATCCGCAACCTCACCCCGGGCGAGGACTACCTCGTCTACATCGAGGAGATCGCTGCAGGCGGTTACCCGACGACGCCCCAGATGCTGGTCTCGCAGGGCGAGTACTGGAACACCGGGGAAAGCAGCAATCCGGCGACCGACCGGCCCTGCAGCGCGACCCCGATCCGGGCGCAGGCCGGGGTCACGAGGACGGCGGACATCACCTTCAACGGTTACGCGCAGGGCGTGCAGTTCACGCCGATCGTCAGTGCCTACCTCACCGACCTCGCCAAGAATGGCCGCAGTGCCGCGGGCGTGACCGAGCTGACGGCGTTCATCTGGGACCAGAGCAAGGGCTTCGAGGTCCTGCCGCCCGACGTGGTCGCCAACAACGGCAGCATGACGCGGAACGGCCAGTGGATGACCGTCAACGTGGACTTCGACGGCGACGGCATCAGCCAGGCTGCGCTGCGCTCGTCGAACGGCACCGTGATCTCGCTCGGCGACCTGAACGGCGACACCTGCGGCGGCAGCAGCGCCAACGGCGTGGCGAGCAGCTACGGCTGGGCGGTGGACGACACCGGCCGCACCGCGGTCGGCACGGCCTACGTGGATCGCGACCGCGACGGCAGCTGTGAGAGCCCGGGCCGCGGAGAGGTCCTGCCGTTCATCTGGACGGCCGCGAAGGGCATGCGCGCGCTCGACACGAAGAAGTTGCCGATGGACGAGCTGCCTTGGGTCCGCGCGCACGCGGTTTCCGGCAACGGCGAAGTCGTGCTCGGCACGTCGAACTTCCAGTACGCTTACGCTTGGGTCAAGGAAGGCCCGGCCATCAATCTCACCGAGCGCTACGGCGCCGACGCCAACGCCTACGCCGTGAGCTACAACGGACGCCGGGTGGCGCTGAACCTCATCGACCCCGATAACTGGCAGGGCCGCGGCGTCGCGCTGTGGGATCACGCGGGCGGGCTCACGCCGATCGGCGCTCTCGAGTGGTGCAAGGACGTGCCCTACGTGAGCTGGTTCGGCGGCGACCAGTGCGAGTACATGAGCAGCGCGGAGATCGAGGCCATGGTGGGCAAGCCGTCGATGGAGATCTTCGACATGAGCGATGACGGCTCGGTGCTGATCGGCCGTTCGGGCTCCTTCTTCACGGGCCTGGTCGGGGCGCTCTGGATCGAGAACGTCGGCTGGATGACCTGGGACGATTTCTTCCGCCGCCAGGGCGTCGTCGAGGCGTCCAACGCGCCCTTTTCCAACCCGATCTCGATCAGCGGTACCGGACGCGAGGTCGTCGGCGGCATCGTCGGCACGTCGTTCTCCTGGCTGGTGAACATGAGCCAGGTGTTCGTCTGCGAGCGCGGCAACTCGGTGCAGACCGGGTTCCCGAACGGACTGCGGACCAAGATCGCCGCCGGCGCGAAGCTCGGCCGCTGCGAGCATCTCGACGACTGACCACCAACAACGACAAGAACGAGTCCCCGGCCAGGGGGCACTGCACTGAAAGGCGGGGGCAACCCCGCCTTTTCTTTTTGCGGGATCGCATACAATCGCGCACGGCAAGCGTGCCGTGCCGGCGGAGGTCCGATGAACTCGTACGTCAGCTGGTTCCTGCAGGGGCTCGTCCTCGTCCCGGTGACGCTGCTGCCGATCATCAACCCGCTGAGCAGCGCGCCGGTGTTCGCGGCGACGGTCGGTTCGAACCGCGCCATTGCGCAGCGGCTGGCGCGACAGGTCGCAGTCAACGCGTGGTTCGTGCTGGTGGCCTCGATGCTGATCGGCACCTACGTGCTGGCGTTGTTCGGCATTTCGCTGCCGGTCGTGCGCATCGGCGGCGGCCTGCTGGTGGCCGCCACGGCCTGGCACATGCTGCACCACACCGAGGATGACGACGTGCATGCCGTTGCGGCAGAGAACGCGGCGACGCTTTCGGACGCCGAGATCGTCCAGCGCAGCTTCTTCCCGATCACGTTCCCGCTCACGACCGGGCCCG
>CAYQAF010000054.1:0-8497 GCA_964415375.1 uncultured Alcaligenaceae bacterium | reverse complement strand
CCGACCGGGCAGATGTCGACGACGTTGTCCGAGTAGGGATCGTCGTCGAGCGAGCGGAGCTCGTCGCAGCGCACGAGCGAGTGGTCGCCGCGGTCGACGATGCCGAGCGCGTGCGATTTCGAGATCTCGCGGGTGAAGCGCACGCAGCGCGAGCACAGCACGCAGCGCTCGTTGTCGAGCAGGATGCGCTTCGACAATTCGTGGAACTTGGTGGCACGGACCTTCGGCACCGTCGACACCGACGGCGCGCCGTTGTACGTGTAGTGGTAGTCCTGCAGCATGCACTCGCCGGCCTTGTCGCAGACGCCGCAGTCCACCGGGTGGTTCTTCAGCACCAGCTCCAGCATCGTCTTGCGCCGCGCCTTCACCTTGTCGGAGTCGGTCAGCACGCGCAGGCCCTTGGTGGCGGGCATGTTGCAGGCGATGTCCATCCACCCGCCGCTCTCGGCCTCGACCTCGACCATGCACAGGCGGCAGTTGCCGGCGACCGACAGGTTCTTGTGCCAGCAGAAGTACGGGATGTAGAAGCCGTGCTCGAGCGCCGTCTCGAGGACCGTCGCGCCCTCGCGGGCCTCGACCGCCACGCCGTTGATGAAGATCTCAGGCATGGACCGGCACCTCGAGGCGGCCGTCGAAGCGCGAGCGCTTGTGCTCGACGAAATATTCGAACTCGTCGCGGTACTTGGCGAGGATGCCGACGGTCGCGTAGCCGGCGGCGTCGCCCATGCCGCAGATCGTCGTGCCGTCGTTGGCCTCGGAGATCTGGATCAGCCGGTCGATGTCGCCGGGGCGGCCGTCGCCGCCGACGATGCGGTCGATGATCTGGTGCATCCAGCCCATGCCCTCGCGGCACGGCGTGCACTGGCCGCAGGACTCGTGGTGATAGAAGCGCAGCATCACCTGCAGCAGGCGCACCATGCACGTGCCCTCGGCGATGACGATCATGCCGCCCGAGCCGAGTCCGGAGCCCGCCTTCTGGAACGACGCGTGGTCGTAGGTGACGGGCTCGATCTCGGGGGCGGTGAGCACCTTGGTCGAGATGCCGCCGGGGACGATGCACTTCAGCTTGGCGCCGCCCAGCACCCCGCCGCAGTCCTCGTAGATGAACTTCGCGACCGGGTAGCCGAACTCGAGCTCGTAGACGCCCGGGCGGTTCACGTGGCCCGAGATCGAGACGAGCTGCGTGCCGGGGCTCTTCGCAGTGCCGATCTTCTTGAATTCCTCGGCGCCCATCGCGACGATGCCGGCGAGGTTCGACAGCGTCTCAACGTTGTTCACGACCGTCGGGCGCTGGTAGAGCCCGCGCACCGTGAGCCGGGGCGGGCGGTTGCGCGGGTAGCCCTTCCTGCCCTCGAGCGAGGTGAGGAGCCCGGAGGCCTCGCCGCAGACGTACGAGCCGGCGCCGCGATGGGCGACCAGGTCGAGCGCGAAGCCGGTACCGAGGATGTTCGGGCCGAGGAGCCCGGCGTCGTAGGCCTCGTCGATCGCCCCGGCGAGGCGCCGGTAGGGCAGGTCGAACTCGCCGCGGATGTAGACGAACGCGTTCCTCACCTGCAGCGCGTAGGCGGCGATCGCCATCGACTCGACGAGGAGGTGCGGGGCGTTCTCGAGAATCCAGCGGTCCTTGAAGGTGCCCGGCTCGCCCTCGTCGGCATTCGCGCACAGGTAGTGCGGCTGACCGTCGTCGAGGTGCACGACCTGCCACTTGCGGCCGGCGGGGAACGCGGCGCCGCCGTGGCCGAGGATGCCGGAGGCGGCGACTTCCTTGGTCACCTGCTCGGGCTTCATCGTGCGCAGGACCATGTCCAGCGTGCCGTAGCCGCCGCGCGCGCGGTAGTCGGCGAGCGTGTGGGACGTCGCGGTCACCGGGAACGTCATCAGGAGCTGGCGGCCGGGCATTACTTCAGTCCCTCCAGCAGGCGGTCCAGCTTCTCGGCGCTCATGTCCTCGTGATAGGTCTCGTTGACCACGACCACCGGTGCGGTGCCGCACGAGCCCAGGCACTCGACCGTCGACAGCGTGAAGCGCCCGTCGGCAGTGGTCTCGCCGGGCC
Organism: uncultured Alcaligenaceae bacterium; assembly: GCA_964415375.1. GTDB lineage: Bacteria > Pseudomonadota > Gammaproteobacteria > Burkholderiales > Casimicrobiaceae > VBCG01. The sequence continues at coordinate 6,444 of CAYQAF010000054.1, read as the reverse complement.
GGACGCCGAGCCGCCGCGCCAGGTGATCGATCATCCGCTCGGCGCCGCGCATCGAGCACGAGACGTTGCGGCAGGCCTGGACGTGCCAGCGGCCGATCGGCTTGCGGCGGAATTGCGTGTAGTAGGAGAGGACCTCCTCGACCTGGATGCGCGGCACGCCGAGCCACGCGACGAGGTCGTCGACGTCGCTGTCGGCGACGAAGCCGCGGTCCTCCTGGATGCGCCGCAGGCACGGCAGGACGAGCGAGGACTCGCGGCCCGCGGGGTAGCGGGCCTTGATGCGCTCGAATTCCGGGATCAGGTGCTTCATGCCGGCGGTTGACTCATCGGTCGCTCATCGGTCGCTCATCTGTCACACTCGCCGCCGATCATGTTGACCGACCCGAACGTGGGCACGATGTCGGCGAGCTGGTAGCCCTCGAGCATCGTGTGCACGCCGCCCATGTGCACGAACGACGGCGCGCGCACGTGGACCTTCCACGGCACGCCCTCGCCGGTGGACACGAGGTAAAACCCGAGCTCGCCGTTCGGCGACTCGTGGGCCGAGTAGACCTCGCCCGCCGGCACGCGCGGGCCGTCGATCACCAGCTTGAAGTGATTGATCAGCGACTCGATCTCGCCGTAGACGAGGTGCTTTTCGGGAAACGTGCAGCGGCGGTCGTCGACGTTGATCGGGCCTTCCGGGAGCATCTCGACCAGCTGGCGGATCATGTGCACGGACTCGTCCATCTCGCACATGCGCACGAAATAGCGGTCGTAGTTGTCGCCCTTGATGCCCACCGGCACCTCGAAGTCGAGCTCGTCGTAGGCGAGGTAGGGCGTGTCCTTGCGCAGGTCGCGGGGCACGCCGGTCGAGCGCAGGATCGGGCCGGTGTAGCCCCAGTCGATCGCGTCGGCGGTGGTCAGCACGCCGACGTCACGCATGCGGTCGATGAAGATGCGATTGCGGTCGACCAGTCCGTGCACGCGGCCGACGAACTCGTTGTAGCGGCCGAGGATCTCCTCGAGGCGCGCGAGCCAATTGGCGGGGAGATCGCGGGCGAGGCCGCCGATGCGCCCGTACGAGTAGGTGACGCGGGCACCGGTGAGATCCGCGAGGTGCTCGTAGATCCAGTCGCGCATCATCACCAGGTAGAGGAAGGCGGTCATCGCGCCCAGCTCCATCAGGCCCGCCGCGATGCAGGTCAGGTGGTCGGCGAGGCGCGAGTACTCGGAGAGCAGCGTGCGCAGGTACTTGCAGCGCGGTGTGATCTCGATCCCCATCAGCTTCTCGACGGCCTCGCAGTAGGCGAAGTCGTTGATCAGCGCCGAGCAGTAGTTGAGGCGGTCGACGTAGGGAATCAGGTTGTGCCAGGTGTGGCTCTCGCACTCCTTCTCGAAGCCGCGGTGCAGGTAGCCGCAGTGGACGTCGGCGCGGATCACCTTCTCGCCGTCCAGCTCGGCGATGATCTGGATCGTGCCGTGCGTCGCCGGGTGCGAGGGGCCGATGTTGACGATCATCCGCCCCTCGGCCGCCGTGGTGAAGGCCGGGCGGACGGGGTTCGGCAGCGGGGCGTCGTAGGGGGCGTTCACGCGGGCCTCGCCGGGTCGCGCATCGGGATCAGCGGCTGCTCGCCGTCCTTCGGATAGTCCTTGCGCAGCGGGTGGCCGACGAAGCCCTCGTAGAGCAGCAGCGCCCGCAGGTCGTCGTTGCCGCGAAAGCGGATGCCGTACATGTCGTGGCACTCCCGCTCCGCGTAGCGCGCCGCGTTGTAGAGCGTGGACAGCGTGTCGACCGCGGCGTCGCCCTCGTCGACGCGGGTCTTCACCCGCACCCGCGTCTTGTGCGTCGTCGAGTAGAGGTGCCAGACCACCTCGAAGCGGGGCGTCTTCGGCAGCCAGTCGACGGCGGTGACGTCGAGCAGCATGTCGAACGCGAAGTCGTCCTTGAGCGCGCGCATCACCGGCACGACCTGGTCCCGGCCGAGCTCCAGCACCAGCACGCCGTGCGCCACGCCCGCCGCGGCGGCCGCCGGCAGGCGTGAGCGAAGGTCGGCGAAGACCGCGGGCTCCACGGTCAGAAATTCCTCGTCACGATCGGGTGCCGCTGCCGCGCGATGCGATCCTGCAGCTGCATGATCGCGTCGATCACCGTCTCGGGCCGCGGCGGGCAGCCGGGCACGTAGACGTCGACCGGCACGATGCGGTCGATGCCGGCCACCGCGGCGTAGTTCTGGTAGAAGCCGCCCGAGGTGGCGCACGCGCCGAAGGCCATCACCCACTTCGGCTCGCACATCTGCTCGTAGACCTTGCGCAGGATCGGGGCCTGCTTGTGGGTCACGGTGCCGACGACCATCAGCAGGTCCGACTGCCGGGGCGAGAAGCGCGGCAGCGCGGCGCCGAAGCGGTCGGTGTCGTAGGGCGTCGAGGAGACCGCCATGAATTCCATCGCGCAGCAGGCGGTGACGAACGGGTACGGGAACAGCGAGAACTTGCGCGCCCAGCCGACGAACTCGTCCTTCTTGGTCGTCAAGTACTCGAGCGCCGGGTTGCGCGTCGAGGACGGGACGATCGGGATCGTGCGGGGAGTGACGTCCATGCCTCTACTCGGTGACCGCCTCGAGCAGGCGCGCGTGGTAGACGTAGAGCACGATCAGCACCAGCAGCACCATGAAGATGGTGAACGTGGCCAGCATGAAGGTGGTCACCGGCTGCGCCCCGAGCGCCCAGATGAACAGGAAGACGGTCTCGAGGTCGAACAGGATGAAGACGATCGCCACCGCGTAGTACTTGATCGGCACCGCCTTGACGTTCAGCCGGTCGACAGGCGTGGCGCCGCACTCGAAGGGCTCGAGCTTGGTCTCGGTGTAGGTCGGCTTGGGCCCGAGCAGCCTGTTCATCAACAGCGTCGTGGCGACGAAGCCGAGGATCGCCAGCATGTACAGCAGGAAGACAACGTACGGGCTCATCGTGGGGGCTCGGATCGGGCGGTTCGGCGGCGCAGGGCGATCGGCAGGTGAACGGGCGCGTGAACGAACGCCGGGCGACGACCCATGGGCGGGCGGCGGGAACGCTTCACGCCTTGGCCTCCTGGCGGGCCCTCGTGCGGGTCCCGTCGCTGTTTTGTGCGCTCGCTCCCCTCGGCACCGGGTCGCGGTTTCGGGCAAGACTAGAGCGCCGCGCGCGGCATGGTTTTGCCGTGGATCAACTCGCGCGTTGTTCGCGGCAGGATTGTTGCGGACCTGCCGGGAGGGTTGCGGAGCCCATCCGTCCACGCGGCGGGCCCCCAATGGGAAAGGCCGGGTGGTGCCCGGCCTTTCGTCCCCTCGCGCTACAGGGCGTCGCGCGTCAGACCGCCTGGATGTTGCTCGCCTGCTTGCCCTTCGGGCCGGTGCGGAGGCGGTGCCTCAGAGTTCCGCCCGGACCAGGGCCGCGCCGGCAGCGAGTGCCCGCAGCTTGCCCCGGGTCACCTCCCGGGTCAGCGGCACCATGCCGCAGTTGGTGCAGGCCTGGACCCGGGCCGCGGGGGCGAACCGGAGCGCCTGGCGCAGTGTGGCGGCGACATCCTCGGGGGACTCCACCCGGTCGCTCGCGACGTCGATCGCACCGACCAGCACGTCCTTGCCCTCGAGGATCGCGATCAGGTCGATCGGCACATGGGAGTTCGCGCATTCGAGGGAGACCTGGTCGATGCGGGAGCGGGCCAGCAGCGGAAACGTCTCCTCGTATTGCCGCCACTCCGATCCCAGCGTCTTCTTCCATTCGACGTTGGCCTTGATGCCGTAGCCGTAGCAGATGTGCACGGCGGTCCTGCACGAGAGCCCCTGTGCGGCGCGCTCGAGGGTGCGCACGCCCCAGTCGCGTACCTCGTCGAAGTAGACGTTGAACGCCGGCTCGTCGAACTGGATCACGTCGACGCCCGTCGCCTCGATGGCCCGCGCCTCCTCGTTCAGGATCTCCGCGAACGCCCAGGCGAGCTTCTCCCGGCTCCGGTAGTGCGCGTCGTAGAGGGTGTCCACCATCGTCATCGGGCCGGGCAGCGTGTACTTGACGCGCCGGCCGGTCTCGGCGCGCAGGAACGCGGCGTCGTCGACGTAGATGGGGCGGCGGCGCGCCACCGGTCCCACGACCACGGGCACGTCCGCGTCGTAGCGGTTGCGGATGCGTACCGTCCTGCGGTGCTCGAAGTCGACGCCTTCGAGACCCTCGATGAACGTGGTCACGAAGTGGCGCCGCGTCTGCTCGCCGTCGGTGACGATGTCGATGCCTGCGTGCTCCTGCTCGAAGAGCGCGAGCCGCACCGCGTCGCGCTTGCCCTGCGCGAGCGCTTCGCCGTCGAGCTTCCAGGGTGCCCAAAGCGCGCCGGGTTCGGCAAGCCACGCGGGTTTCGGCAGGCTGCCTGCGATCGTGGTCGGGATCAGCATGTCGGGGTTCAAGGATCTGGGATCGGTGGGGGCGGCCCGGCAAGTATAGGGGCGCGCCCGAGTCGGACCGATACCTGATCCCTGATGCCGAATTGGTCAGACCACTTGACCCAATCGCGCGGCGCTCGTAACGTCGACGGGTTTCCTTTCACACTCTCCCGGTATCGCGCATGCCCAAGGTCCTGTACTCCGATAACGACTATCCCGACATCGAGCTCGAGCGCGAGCTGTTCCGGCGGCACGGCATCGACGTGATCGTCGCGCAGTGCCGCACCGAGGACGAGGTCATCGTCGCGGCGCAAGGATGCTTCGGCATCCTCGTCCAGTACGCGCCGATCACGGAACGCGTCGTCGCCGCGCTGCCCGAGGTAGGCATCGTCAGTCGCATTGGCGCGGGCTACGACACGATCGACACCGAGGCCTGCGCCCGGCACGGCGTGTGGGTCGCCAATTCGCCGGACTACGGCGTCGGCGAGGTCGCGACGCATGCGCTCGGGCTCGCGCTCACCGTTGCGCGCAACATCGTCGCGTGCCACCGCGACATCGCTGCCGGGAACTGGCACTACCTGTCGTCGGGGCGGCTCACCCGCCCCCGCGAGATGACCCTCGGGATCGTCGGTCTCGGTCGCATCGGCAAGCGCATGGCGCAGATCTCGCGCGATGTGTTTCGCCGTGTCGTCGCCTACGACCCGTACCTGATCGACGGCGACTTCCCGGTGTTCGTCGAGCGCGTGCCCACGCTCGACGCGCTGGCGCGCGTCGCCGGGGTGGTGTCGCTGCACACGCCGCTCACCAAGGAGACGCGCGGCATGATCGACGCGGCGTTCTTCGCCGCGATGCCTCGCGGCGGCTACGTCGTGAACACCGCGCGCGGCGCGGTCGTCGACGTGCCGTCGCTCGTCGACGCCCTCGACTCGGGGCACTTGGCGGGAGCTGGCCTCGACGTGCTGCCCGTCGAGCCGGTGCCGCGCGACTCACGGCTGGTCGGGCATCCGCGCGTCGTGCTCACGCCGCACTCCGCGTTCTATTCCATCGAGGGCGAGCAGGAGCTGCGCCGCAAGGCGGCACAGAACCTCGCGACATGGCTCGCCACCGGCCGACCCGAGTACGTGGTGAGCGCGGGCACGCGCGTGCCCCTGCGCTAGCGTCGACGTCGCGGGTCCGTCGCAGTCGCGCCGATTCGCTAGAATCTGTCGGATCGACAGCGAGGAAAGACCCCATGGACGTCCAGGACAAGATTCGCGAGCAGGTGACGAAGCACCGTGTCGTGCTGTACATGAAGGGCCAGCCGGAATTCCCGATGTGCGGGTTCTCGGCGACGGCCATCGAGATCCTCAAGCGCAGCGGCGTCGACGACTATCTCGCGGTCGACGTGCTCGTCGACCCCGAAATTCGCCAGGGCATCAAGACCTACGCGAACTGGCCGACGATCCCGCAGCTCTACATCGACGGCGAGTTCGTCGGCGGTGCGGACATCATGCGCGAGATGTACCAGTCGGGGGAATTGAAGCAGGTGCTCGAGAAGAAGCCGGCCTGATCCTTCGGGCGGTACCCTCGCGACGACCGGCGCGACGCGAGGCGGCGCGTCAGGTCCGCGCGCGCTGCACGCGGCGCACGTCCGCGATGCGCCGCAGGTTGCGCATCACGGCCGCCAGGTGGCGGCGGTCGCGCACCTGCACGCCGAAGAACATGGCGATCACGCCCGCGCCGTCGGGCTTCTCCATCGAGATCGCGTCGATGTTCGCCTCGGCGTCGGCGATCGCCGTGGCGAGGTCGGCGAGCAGCCCGCGGCGGTCGGAGACCAGTACGCGCACGCCTGCGTCGTACTCGCCCAGCACGTCCGTCGCCCACTCGACGTCCACCAGCTCGGCGGCGTCGACACGCTGCTTCTTCAGCGTCACGCAGTCGCGGGTGTGGACCACCAGTCCCTGTCCTCTGCGGAACTGGCCGACGATCGCATCGCCGGGAATCGGCCGGCAGCACTTCGCGTACTGGATCGCCACGCCCTCGACACCGCGCAGCGAGAGCGCGCCCGGCTTCG
>CAYQAF010000053.1:0-8501 GCA_964415375.1 uncultured Alcaligenaceae bacterium | reverse complement strand
TTTCGCGCTATTCGATCACGACGGCCGTGCCGCTCGCGCACACCATCAGCATCGAGCCGCCCTGGCCGAGGGTCTCGTAGTCGAGGTCGACGCCGACGACCGCGTTCGCGCCCATCCGCTCCGCGTTCTCGCGCATTTCCGCGAGCGCGGTCTCGCGGGCACTCTGCAGCACGTTCTCGTACGCGCCCGCGCGTCCGCCGACGATGTCGCGGACGCTCGCGAACAGGTCGCGGAAGATGTTGGCGCCGACGATCGCCTCGCCGCTTGCGATCCCGACGTAGCGGGTGATGCGGCGGCCCTCGAGCGTGGGAGTGGTGCTGACGATCACGACGCCGCGCCCTCCGTTTCCTCGAGCACGGCCGAGGTGTAGACCTCCTGCACGTCGTCGATCGACTCGAGCGCGTCGAGCAGCTTCTGCATCCGCTGCGCGTCCTCGCCGCGAAGCCCCACCTCGGTCGAAGGCTTCATCGTGACCTCCGCGAACTCGGGCGCGAGCCCGGCCTTGGCGAGCGCATCCCTGACGGCGACGAAGTCATAGGGGCCGGTCACCACCTCGATGCTGCCGTCGTCGTTGGTGAGCACGTCCTCGGCGCCAGCCTCGATCGCCGCTTCCATCACGCGGTCTTCGCCGGTCCCGGGTGCGAACACGATCTGCCCGCAGTGCCTGAACAGGAAAGCGACCGAGCCGTCGGTGCCGAGGTTGCCGCCATATTTCGAGAACGCGTGCCGGACGTCGGCGACGGTGCGCGTGCGGTTGTCGGTCATGCAGTCGACGATCACCGCCGCGCCGCCGATGCCGTAGCCCTCGTAGCGGATCTCCTCGTAGTTCACGCCCTCGAGCTGGCCCGAACCGCGCTTGATCGCGTTGTCGATCGTGTCCTTCGGCATGTTCTGCTCGCGCGCCTTGTCGGCGGCGAGCCGCAGCCGCGGGTTGGCGCCGATGTCGGCGCCGCCGAGACGCGCCGCCACGGTGATCTCCTTGATGAGACGCGTGAAGATCTTGCCGCGCTTCGCGTCGGCGGCGGCCTTCTTGTGCTTGATGTTCGCCCACTTGCTGTGGCCGGCCATGGTCAGTCGTCCTTCGGAGCCAATCGCAAATTATAGCGACCGCGTCAGAGCAGGCCCTGGTCGGCGAGGAATTTCTGCAGCACCGCGAGCCGGACGCCGGCGTCGTTCACCTCGAGCATGCTCTGCTTGATCGGCAACGGCAGCGGCAGGAACTCGGCGAGGCGATAGCCTACCCACGAGGCGTCGGCGTAGTCCTGTTGCGCCGGGAACTGGTGCGCGCCGACGCGCGACGCGATCAGCTCGAGCAGGCGAGCGAGCGGTGCCTGCGCGGCGTCCATCGCGACCGGCGGCTCGGCCGCGATCGGCACGACATCGGCGACGACCAGCCCCGAGGCCTCGACCTCGTGTCGTTCCACCCTGAACCGCGTCGCGCCCTCCGCCGCGACGTGGAGGATCCCCAGTTGCGGCATGTCCCACGCGGTGATGCGCGCGAGCGTGCCGACGTGCGCGAATTGCGGCGCGGCGCCGGCGCCGGGGCGTGACACCTCGTCGCCGCGCGTGATGAGGCACACGCCGAACGGGCGGTCCTCGGCAAGGCAGGCCTTGGTCATCGCGATGTAGCGCTGCTCGAACACCTTGAGGGGCAGCAGTCCGCCGGGAAACAGCACGGTGCGCAGCGGAAACAGCGGGATGCGCACGGTGCCCTGGGCGTGCCGCAGGCCGGGCAGCCTGAGCTTCACGCCGACGCGCCGCCGGGACCGGGCGCGATGCGCGCCTCGCCCCAGCGCGGGCCCAGTGCGTGCGCGACGCCGAGCTGGTCGAGCACGCGCGCGACGACGAAGTCGACGAGCTCCGCAACCGTCTGTGGCCGATCGTAGAACCCCGGCGCGGGCGGCAGGATCACGGCCCCCGCGCGCGCGAGCTTCAGCATGTTCTCTAGGTGGATCGCGGAGAGCGGGGTTTCGCGCGGCACGAGCACCAGGGGCCGCCGCTCCTTCAGCATGACGTCGGCGGCACGCTCGATCAGGTTGTCGGCCAGCCCGCCGGCGATCGCGCCGAGCGTGCCCATGCTGCACGGGCATACCACCATCGCGTCGGCCGGATTGGAGCCGGAGGCGACCGGCGCCATCCAGTCCTCGCGGCCGAACACGTGTAGCCGGCCGGCACCGGCGCCGAAGCGCGTGCCGAGTGCGCGCTCCGCATCGCCGGCCCGCGCCGGCAGCACCAGGTCGCACTCCTGCTTCGCGACGATCTGCGCCGCTGGCGAGTAGAGCAGGTACACGCGCACGCCCGCACCGAGCAGGCATTCGAGCAGCCGCAGCCCGAACGGCATCCCCGAGGCCCCGGTGAATGCCAGCGTGATCGTGCCGGGTGAAGCCGTCGATCGCACGTCGGTCACCTGCCGGGCGCGCCGCGGATCTCGCGATGGCGCTTCTGGACCTGGTAGCGGCCCTCGAATGCGGCGGCGAGGCGCTCGACGAAGTACACCGAGCGGTGCTGGCCGCCGGTACAGCCGATCGCCACGGTGAGGTAGTTGCGGTTGTCGCGCACGAACGCCGGCAGCCAGCGCGAGACGAACCCCTGGATGTCGCCGTACATCTCCTCGACCTCGGGGACTCGTTCCAGGAACTCGATCACCGGCCGGTCCCGGCCGGTCAGGGGAGCGAGCTTCGGCTCGTAGTGCGGGTTGGGAAGGCAACGGACGTCGAACACCAGGTCGGCGTCGAGCGGGATGCCGTGCTTGAAGCCGAACGACTCGAAGAGCAGCGTGAGCCGCGAGGCGTCCACGCTCACGAAGTCCTTGATCCACGAGCGCAGCGCCGCGGCCGGGAGGTCGCTCGTGTCGAACACGAAGCCCAGGTCGCGGACGTCGGCGAGCAGGTGGCGCTCGTGGTCGATCGCCTCGGTCAGCGTGCGCGACTCGCTGGAGAAGGGGTGCCGCCGGCGCGTCTCGGAGAAGCGCTTGACCAGGGTGTCGGTCTTCGCGTCGAGCATCAGGAAGCGGACGTTCCAGCCGGCCGCGCGCAGCACCGCCAGCGTGTCGCCGAGACTCGCGATGCCGTGGTCGGTGCGCAGGTCGAGCGTGACGGCGATGCGTTCCTGTCCCGCGCGACGCAGGTACTCGACCGTCTCGACGATCAGCGGCATCGGCAGGTGGCTCGCGCTGTAGTAGCCCGAGTCCTCGAGCGCGGCGAGCGCCACGCCCTTGCCCGAGCCCGAGACGCCGCCGATGAGGATCAGGTCCATCGCCGCGCCGCCCGCCGGTCGGGGAAGTTGCCGGCAATCGCGTCCATTCACATGTTCCTAGCGCACGCCGTCGCCGCCGGATTCCATCAGTCGCTGCTGCCGGTCGATGAACTCCTTCGTGCTGTCGATGCCGCGCTGGTTGAGCACGAAGTTGCGCACCGCGGCCTCGACCAGCACGGCCAGGTTGCGGCCCGCCGCCACCGGGATCGTCACGCGGCGGATCGGCACGCCGAGCACCTCCTGGAACGTCGCGTCGACCTTGAGGCGGTCGAGCTCGGCGAAGCTCTCGTGGCTGTGGTCCTCGAGGTGGACGATGAGGCGCAGCAGCTTGCGCGGCCGGATCGCGGTTTCGCCGAAGATCGTGCGGATGTTGAGCACGCCGATGCCGCGCACCTCGAGGAAGTCCCTCAGCACGTCGGGGCACCGGCCCTCGACGGTGTCCGGGGAGATGCGATAGAGCTCGACGATGTCGTCGGCGACGAGGCCGTTGCCGCGCGAGATGAGCTCGAGCGCCAACTCGCTCTTGCCGATCGCCGAGGCACCGGTGATCAGCACGCCGAGCTCCAGCACGTCCAGGAACACGCCGTGCAGCGTCGTCGACTCGGCGAGCACGCGCGCGAGGTAGTAGCGGAACACGTCGACCAGGTGCGGCGACGGCTGCGGGGACGTGAGCAGCGGGACGTGCGAGGCGTTGCAGCGCTGCACGAGGTAGGGCGGCGGCGTCTCGCCGTTCGCGACGGCTGCCGCGATCAGCTCGCCGGCAAAGAGCCGGTCGATCGCGGCGCGGACCTCATCCTCGGCAAGCGCGGCCAGGTAGGCGATCTCGGCCGCGCCGAGGATCTGGATGCGGAACGGGTGGATGAAGTTCATGTGGCCGACCTGTCCCATGGTCGGCTTCAGCTCCGTGTCCCCGGCGAGCACGCGGTTGCCGCCCTGGCGGCCGGCGCGCCAGGTGAGGTTGAGCCGCTCCCGGTTGTCCGAGAACAGGCGTTCGATGCTGACCTGACGCATGGGCGCGGTCGGGGGCCCCGGGGGCGGCGATCAGTCGGCGGATTGCCAGTCGCGGATCACCGAGTGCGCCTGTTCGGCGGTGGCCGACGCGGCGAGCCGTTCGCGGAACGAACGCGCCGAAAACATCTGCGCGAGCTCGGAGAGGATCTGCAGGTGGCGGTCGGTGGCGTGCTCGGGGACGAGCAGCACGAACACCTGCGCCACCGGGCGGCCGTCCGGCGCCTCGAAGGGGATCGGATTGGCGAGGCGCACGTAGGCGCCGCGAGCTTCGGGCAGTCCCTTGAGCCGGCCGTGCGGGATGGCGATGCCCTGGCCGAGCCCGGTCGACCCCAGCTTCTCGCGCGCGGAGAGGCTCGCCACGACGGTGGCACGAGGCAGTCCCGTGTCGCGCTCGAGGACATCGGCGACGGCCTCGAAGAGGCGCGCCTTGGTCGGTACGTCGACATCGAGGACGACGTTGCCGACCGGCAGGAGTTCGGCGATCTGGTTCATCCGCGTCGCGGGTGTGGGGAGCGTGCCCAAACGAACAGGCGGGTGTCGGCTCGCCGACCCCGCCTGAGTCGCAGCCCACCGATTATACGCCGGCTATTGGCCGCTACCCTCGCTGCTCTCCGCCGACTGGCGCTTCACGCCGCCCCCGTCCGGGCGGTGCGCCGCGCGGATCTCCTTGTGCTTCAGCACCATCCGGTCGAGCTTGTCGGACAGGAGGTCGATCGCGGCGTACATGTCGCCGTCCACGGCCTCGGCATGCAGATCCTTCCCCCGCACGTGCACGTTCGCCTCGACCTTGCGTGCCAGCTTGTCGACCGAAAGCACGACGTTGACGTCGATCACGTGATCGAAGTGCCGGGTGATGCGGTCGAGCTTCGCCACGACGTAGTCGCGGATCGCCGGGGTGACGTCGAGGTGGTGTCCGGTGAGGGTCAGGTTCATCAGGCGCTCCATGGGTGCTGGCGGATTGCCGCGCGGCGGGATGGCAAGCAGCAGGCGCGGGCCGCGGGCCGCGCCGCCCCGGTTCAGTTTCTACGTTCTCGATCGTCCGAGCAAGAGACGGGCCGGCGGCGTTCCGTTCACAGCGAACGGCGCAGGTTCACGGGCGGAATCTGCAGCGATTCCCGGTACTTGGCGATCGTGCGCCGGGCGACGAGGATGCCCTGCTCGCCCAGCACCTCGGCAATCCGGCTGTCGGTGAGCGGGGTCTTCGGGTCCTCGGCGGCGATCAGCTGCTTGATCAGCGCGCGGATGGCCGTCGCCGAAGCGGCTCCCCCGGTGTCCGTGGCGACGTGGCTGCCGAAGAAGTACTTGAGCTCGAAGGTGCCGCGGGGCGTCAGCATGTATTTCTGCGTCGTCACCCGCGAGATCGTCGATTCGTGCAGCTCGAGCATGTCGGCGATCTCGCGCAGTACCATCGGGCGCATCGCGACCTCGCCGTGCTCGAAGAACCGGCGCTGCCGCTCGACGATCGCCGAGGCGACGCGCAGGATCGTGTCGAAGCGCTGCTGCACGTTGCGGATCAGCCACTTGGCCTCCTGCAGCTGCGCGGTGAGCTGCTGGTTCGACGCGTCCCGGTTGCGGGTGAGGATGTCGGCGTAGATGCGGTTCAGCCGCAGCTTGGGCATCGCGGCGTCGTTCAGCGCCGCCACCCACTGGCCGCGGATCTTGCGCACGATGACGTCGGGGACGACGTAGGCCGCTTCCTCGCGCGCGAACGACGCGCCGGGGCGCGGGTTGAGCGTGCGCACCAGGTCGCGCACGCCGCGCACGCCTGCGTCGTCGGTGTGGAGCAGCCGCTTCAGCTTGGTGACGTCGCGATTGGCGAGGAGTGCCAGGTGCCCGTCGACGACCTTGAGCGCCTCGGTGCGCCACGGGGTGTCCTCGGGCCTCGCCTTCAACTGCAGGCGCAGGCATTCGCTGCAGTCGCGCGCGCCGACGCCGACCGGCTCGAAGCTCTGCAGGAAGTTGAGCGCGATGCGGAGTTCGTCCGCGCCGAGCTCGGCATCGGCCGGGAACATCTCCGCGATCTCCTCGAGCGTCGACGTGAGGTAGCCGTCCTCGTTGACCGCGTCGATCAGCGTCCCGACGATCTCGCGGTCGCGCCCGTCGAGATTGAGGAGCGAGAGCTGCTCGAGCAGGTGGTCGCGCAGCGACGAGGTCGCCGCCTGTTGCGGGTAGAACTCGTCGTCGTCGGGCGGGGCGCCGCCGCCCCAGTCCGTGTCGGGGCTCGTGTAGTCGGCGACGTCCGACGGATCGGCCGCCTGCGTGACGTCCAGCGGGCGTTCCTCGGGCTCGTCGTCGCCGCCGCGGGACTCGTGCTCGGGCTCGGCCGGGCGCTCGCGCGTGGCGAGGGGGAACTCCTGGGGAGGCTCCTCCTCGCCCTCGGCCTCCTCCTTCTCCAGGAGCGGATTCTCCTGGAGCATCCGCTCCACCTCGGCGTTCAGCTCGAGCGTCGACAGCTGGAGCAGTCGGATCGACTGCTGGAGCTGCGGCGTCAGCGTGAGGTGCTGGGAGAGCTTGAGCTGGAGCGTCTGTTTCACTGTCGGGCCTGCGGTCTTCGCGCCTCGGCGAGCGTCGATCGCCCGCCGCAGTACCGGCCCAGGCTAGCAAACGCTTCGATGCTAGAGCCGGAAGTGCTCGCCGAGATAGACCTTTCTCACCGCCTCATTATAGACAATCTCGTCCGGCTTGCCCGAGGCCAGCACCCGGCCGTCGTTGATGATGTAGGCCCGGTCGCAGATGCCGAGCGTTTCGCGGACGTTGTGGTCGGTGATCAGCACGCCGATACCGCGCTCCTTGAGAAAGCCGATGATGCGCTGGATGTCTAGCACCGCGATCGGGTCGACGCCCGCGAAGGGCTCGTCGAGGAGGATGAAGCGCGGCCGTGTCGCCAGCGCACGGGCGATCTCGCAGCGCCGTCGCTCGCCCCCGGAGAGCGACACCGCGGGCGCGTCGGCCAGGTGCGCGATCGACAGGTCCTCGAGCAGCGCGTCCAGACGGTTCGCAATCGCGTCCGGGTCGTCCTCCGAGAGCTCGAGGATCGAGCGCACGTTCTCGGCCACGGTGAGCTTGCGGAAGATCGAGGCCTCCTGCGGCAGGTAGGACAGCCCGCGCCGGGCACGCTGGTGGATCGGCAGCCGCGACAGGTCCTCGCCGTCGAGCTCGATGCGCCCGCCGTCCGCGGCGACCAGCCCGACGATCATGTAGAAGCACGTGGTCTTGCCGGCGCCGTTCGGTCCCAGCAGGCCCACCACCTCGCTCGCGTGCACGTCGAGCGAGACGTCGTGCACGACGGTGCGCGACCCGTACCGTTTGCGCAACTCGCCGGCCGCGAGGGTCGTCATCGGGGCGCCCCGTGCGCGCGAAGCCGCGCGCCGCTCACTTGCCACTCACTTCGCGGCCTTCGGAGCGAGCTCGCCGGAGGGCTTGAGCGGCAGCGGCGGCTCGGGCGGTTTCGCGGCGGCCTTGCCGTCCTTCGCCGGGGCCTTCGCGTCCTTCGCCTTCGCGGCGTCCTTGCCGTCGCCTCCCGGGCGTGGCAGGAACGATCCCTCGTTGCCCTCGCCGCTCTTCGGCTGGAACACACCGCGCACGCGCGCGCCGGGACCGCTTTCGGGCGGTGCGGCGGCGGCGTCCGGGCGGCCCTCCGCGCGGAACTGCTCGGTCTTGGCGTTGTAGAAGATGTAGTTGCTGCGGATCTCGTCCTGGCCGCGCTTCAGGAGCGCGCGGTCGAACAGCTCGAGCACTTCCTTGGCGCCGTCGTACTCGGCGCGCTGCGCGTGGCCTTCGAAGTATTCGTCGACGCCGTCGCGCTTCTGCCGGAACGACAGCGGATTGCCGTGTGCCGTCGCCGACACCGAGTTGTCCGCGTTCTGCTTGAACACGATGCGGTCGGCGCGGATCGTCATCGTGCCCTGCGTGATGACCACGTTACCGGAGAGGTTGCCGATCTTGGTCTGGTAGTTGACGTCGCCCGAGTCCGCCGAGTAGTTGATCGGCTTCCCCTTGTCGGCGGCTTCGGCGCGGGCGTCGGGCGCCGCGGCCAGCGCGGCGGCGAGCACCGCGAGCGCGCACAGAGGCGCAAGTAGGATGGGTCCCATCGGTCACCTGGCGAGGGTGCTCGGCTGCATGGTGCCGCGCACCTCGGATTTGAGCTTGAGCGTCTTGGACGCGTTGTCGAGGATCAGGCCGGTCGCGCGGATTATTCCACGCCCCTCCTCGATCGTCACCGGCTGGTCGGTCTG